>CAUZQN010000454.1:0-3586 GCA_963581605.1 uncultured Binatia bacterium (SeqCode) | reverse complement strand
GGGTGTTTGGAAAGTCGCAATGACGTGTATCGCGACTTTCCAAACACCCGTTATAAGGCAGGCTTCATGACCGACAGAGAAGGTCGGTTGTTGAGCGTCTCAGGGTCAAATCCCGCTGTACGCTTATACGCAGACGAAATCTCTTCGAGCTCCTGCGGCTTGATCACCTCGTCCAGGTTGGTGTATCCATCCGGCGCACGCTCTTCGACAATCTCCATGCACTGTTCCGGTCCGACTTTGCGGTTGGCCAGGACCACAGCTGCCGTGGCGGGACGACGTTCGGCGTCATAGGCGGCCACAGCTGCCTCGATTGACGGCTGTTGGGCTAGCTCCCGAGCCAATATGCGGGCGTCGATAATGGCCTGCGACGCGCCGTTTGATCCGACCGGATACATGGGATGCGCGGCATCACCTAAGAGCGTGACCCGTCCGAAGTTCCACGTCGGGAGGGGATCCCGATCCACCATAGGATATTGATAGATGACCTCAGCGCCACGGATCAGGGCTGGTACGTCGAGAAAGTCAAAAGTATAAGAGGCGAACGGCGCTAGCACCTCTTCGAGCCGCGCGGTATGTCCCCAATCCTGCCTGGGCATGGGTTGGTCTTTGGCCACCTTGAACTCGGCCACCCAGTTGATGAGCGCCTGGCCTTGGTCCTCGTGCTGTTTCGAAATGGGGTAGATGACCACACGCCGACGAAAATGCCCGGCCATCATCATCGTCCTGCCGGCCAAAAACGGCGGGCCAACGGTGACCCCGCGCCACATGGTAATGCCGTTCCACTTCGGTGGCCCTTCGTCCGGATAGAGTCTCTTACGTATAACCGAGTGGACGCCGTCACACGCTATAAGCAGGTCGGCCTCGAACCGACCCAGCGGTCTGTCTGTGGATCGATCGATACATTCGCCCCAAACCGGTCCACCCGCTTCTTGTCCGAAACGAACCAGATGGTGTCCGGCGTGAATGCGCGTGGGTCCGAGGCGGTCTAAGACGGCCCGGTGCAAAACGCTGAGTAGCTCGCCGCGATGAATGGAGAACTGCGGCCAGTTGTACCCTGCGGCTGTGCCTCGGGCCTCGGCCCAGATACGCTGCCCATGTTTAGAGTAAAAGACCAGCTCGGCGGTCGGAATGCCAACGCTGGAGAGTTCATCCAGCAGGCCGAGTTCAGTCAACTCTCGCACGGCATGTGGCAGTACATTGATGCCAACACCAAGTTCCTGAACGGCGGCCGTGGACTCGTACACCTCCACGTCAGTCATACCGGCGTCGTGCAGCGACAGGGCTAAGGTCATGCCGCCAATGCCACCGCCCACAATGGCGATTTTCATTGTGTTTGCCCCAATAATCAGCCGGTCGGAGATAACGACGTCGCAATCTCTTGCGCTATCTCTTTATGGATGCGCAGCAACTCAGGCAGCGTCTCCGGCTCGCGCCGCCCAAAACCGCACTCCGTGGCGACACCAAAATTTTGCCGATACTTCCGGGCAGTTGCCAGGCGTTGGCGGGTGCCTGCCAATCCATCCGTATGGTGAATCAGCCCGATATAGAGACGTGTGTCACCCAGGGTGAGGTCTTGCAGCGGGCTGAAATAGGCGTCGTCGCTGCGGTCACGTGGTACGGGCATATGCACCCAGTCAACGCGTCTGCCCGTCTCAGCAACTGCAGCGTTCGCCATCCGCACGCAGAGCCCGAGATCCTCCGGCTGTTTCATATGCTGATGGCCCAAGTCTGCATAACAAAAGTGGTAGCCTAACAAGATCTCATCCGGAATCTGAGCGGAGAGACGCTGGATCTCGGCCACATAGCGCTGCCACGCATCTCCTGGAGGGGCCCAAGGAAAAATGCCCTCAATCTCTAAGACCTCCCAGCACACGTCCCACTGCAGGGCCAGATCCTTGGCTGGAATCTGTTCGACGATTTCCTCGACTTCGTGCAGCATGGCCGTTTCAAACGGAGGGATTATGCGTGCCAGGTCGGCCGGCTGCTGAAAGAACCAGCCTGAACCGCCCAGAGGAGTGGGCAGGCTGACTTGAAACCGGACGGACTGCGGAATGACCCCTTGGTCACGCAGACGACAGAATGTCCGATACGAATCGACAGCCGCACTCGCATATTTGAGATCAGCAAATTGGATCTCCTGCGGTCCCTCTTTTATTGTGAAGCGCCACGCATCCTCCAGGTCGCCCGGCATCCAGGGTTCTCTTCCGCGTTGGGGTTGATGCAGGGTGACGAGTTGCGCGTGCTCGTGAAATACACGATACGCCTGGAAAATAACCCAGATGGTGCGGTCGCCGACTTCTCCATCCGGGAGACTAGAGAGCTGCTCTCCGAGCTCTCGGGCACACGTGCTGAAGACCTCTTCGGCGGTATCCAGGGGGACACTGCCAACCAGCAGGACTGAACCGGTCATCTCTGACATGATTCTGCCCCCACACTCCTACGACGGTGTAATCAAAAATGATGCGAGGTAGCGCTCAAGCAAGGCATATTCGTCGATGTTGCACCGAAAACCGATATATCCATCCGGGCGAACCAAGACAAACTCGCCGTTGTCCGACACGTTCAACGTGCGTGCGACGTTGCCCTCCGGATCTGCTATCGGCAGCAAGGCGGGCCACGGGTGGGGCTCCGTGGGCGCAATCAACTCGAATTTTACGCAGGCAGCGTAGCCTGCTTGGATCGCATCCAATGCAGCGCTGGCGTTGGCTAATTGTTCACCTTGTGTTTGTCCCAACACGCCCAGGAGCGTAAAGCGGGTGTGACTAAACAGTTGGTGCAAGCGCAGGTGTTCGGAAATGGTCACATCCGGTGCGCGGTCACCGATAGCGGGATCCCAGTGGGTTGCAGTGCCTGATGGCAACTCGATAAGGCCGCGGTAGTTATAACTGAGGCCGGATATGCGGGCCACGGCATTGTCCTGCCAATTCTCGCTCTGGGTGAGCGCCATGCGGTCTGCCAAGCCCTGGCCGTGGGCGAGAATGATTTCATGCACGGCTGAACTGCCTTCGATCACTTGATCGGTCACCGGCTCGCGTTCGCGCTCATAGGTGTCGAGTAACGCCGGCTTTGCATAGCCCTGAATCACCAAAGCGATTTTCCACACCAGGTTGTAGGCATCTTGGATGCACACATTCCAGCCTTGGCCGCCGGCGACCGAGTGCACGTGCGCCGATTCCCCACACAGAAAGACATGCCCTTTGCGGTAGGCGTCGGCTTTGCGGATCCAGATCTCCCAGGTTGTTTTCCATTCCGGCTCGCCAATTTTTACGGTAGGCAGATGGTCTGCGACTATCGGGCCGATGTGATCTTCTTGTGCAAATTCCCCGCTATCCCCCTGGCTGCTGACCAGCACGCGATGATTGGGGCCGGCCAGCTTGCCGATCATGAGGAAAGTATCTTCGGCGATATAGTAGTGCAGCATATGATCCGAGCCTTCGAAATTCTCAAGCTCAGCGTCAACCATCTGCATGACCAGGCCCTCATATTCCGAGCCCTCATACTTAAATCCCAGACATTCGCGAGTGGGACTATGCAGGCCGTCACACGCGATCACCCAATCCGGCTTGATGATTTCTTTGCTCTCGCT
>CAUZQN010000453.1:0-3589 GCA_963581605.1 uncultured Binatia bacterium (SeqCode) | reverse complement strand
CGATTTTGGGCAAGAAGAAGGATATGGGATTCGTCCATCAAGGTGACCTGCGCGCCACAAATGATACGCACCCCGTGTTCGCGCGCTGCTACGTGTGCCCGTACGATACCGTACAGTCCGTCACGATCGGTAATGGCTAGTGTATCGAGACCTAAGCGTTTTGCTTGTTCGACAAGCTCTTCCGGGTGGCTGGCTCCCTCCAGGAAGGAGAAATGGCTTTTGCACCATAAAGGGACATACATCGATTATTCGACCTTGCCGTTTAGTCGCCAACGACGTCGGATGCGATCGTAATACAACCAAAGAGTTCCCAGACTCGTTTCGGTATAGAAGTAGTCCCGCTGTACTTCGCGGTTCCACCAGCCACCGGATACCGCGTCAGGCCCTACCATGCGTTGTAGAGTTCCCAACTCCATCCCACGAATAAACGTGTCACGGTCTCCAAGCCGCTGAGGGTCTATGAACGGCTCAGGGCAAACGTTGAATCGGCGAACCAAAGGCGTCACTTTGACATATCTGCAGTGCGCGTGCCCGAGGTGAGAGAGAGAGGTAACCCTAAATTGAGCCTCTGGTAGGTGTCCTTCATGAAGGGCTGCGGAGACAACAGTTTCCTCACTATAGGCCGCACGGATGCGAGCCAGCGCGTCGTTTGCGTCTATGAGATTTCGTGTGGCTATTTGATCAAACAATCGTAATTGTTCGCTGGTGGCCTCTACGTCATCAGCTACTAGGCCTACTTCGATCACCCCACCGGTCAGTGTCATAGCCTCGAAGCGTAGACGTATAAGGTCCACAATATGACGTTCATTGAGGGTAGGGCTGGCCGGTCTAAGGGTTTCTTGTTTGGTTTCTTTCGAATCAAGTTTCAATGTCAGCGTGATCGCCGCCAGGGATCTACATCTCGCTGCCAGTGAGGAGAGCATAGGAGCCAGCTCATTTTTGACTATGAATATTAACCGATTGGTGTCTGATTCGGGATAATCGAGAATAACATTACTCTGGACGGGCTCTGTGTGCATTTGCGGCCGTATGGGATTCCAATCCGCGCGAGAGGCCAATTGATGAAGACGGTGCGCCTCCGGACCGAATCTCTCCAAAAATCCGGCTGAGGGTATCTTGAGAAAGTCCTTTAAACTTTCCAGTCCAAGTTTCTCTAAATTACTAAGAAGCCGTGGCGAAAGACCGAGATCGCGAAGAAGAACTTTTCGTGCTGCTGATCCTTCCTGAACGGGGTCTGAAAGAACATGCACTCCAGCCGGAACGCTCTTGGCAAGCGCGTAAGTTCCAAACCGTGTATAGCCGGCGACAAGAACTGACTGATACCCTGCCCGTGTTAACCCCCGTCCGATACGGCGTGCCCACTCCTCCATTGACCGAAAAAGCTTTTGCAGTCCACTCGCATTGAGCCACAAGATCCCTGATTCTTGGGAATGGGGTTCAACATCAGGGGTAAACTCTTGCAGCGCTGTGATGATGTGGCGAATCGCGGCTTCTATGGCCTCTCTCGGCATCGGGGCTGCCCGCAATTGCGGCTCAAGGGTTAGTGCAGATGCATAGCGAAGGCCCGGTATAACCCCCTGTTTTCGAGCAATTTCATTTGCGTAAGTAACTTTGCCGTTGGGACTATCGTTCTCCACTACGGCAACAGGGCAGGGTATCCACTTGGGATAGCGCTGCAAGAGTAGTTGGAGTGGGAACTCCCGAAGGTTAAGACAGGCCCAGCGGTCCACAATGTTCCTCGCTATGTGACCATCCAGGTCCTACTCGTTTGTCTTTAATCGCCTCTATAGTGCATGTATAGCGGTCGAACTCTACGCGCTGAGAATGTGACTCAACTCGCACTGAGACCAGGGATCCAGCTGTAGCTGCCGCTGTCTTCTTTTCGGTAATAAGAACCACAGCGGTATGATGATGGCGCGCAAGTCCAGCAAGCCGTGTCTGTATAGGTAACCGAATGTCTATATTTGCGCCTATATCGACAACGATGAGTCCGAACGCACCAGATCGCAGTAAAATGTCGGTGGCTTTTAGACTGTGAAATACGGCAGGTACACGGATGATCGGAAGGGCAGCAAGATCTATCCCCCTCGCGTCAAAATCGGGGGGGAAAAATAAGCTGTCTCTGTGTGTAACCCAGGCAACAGGTTCGTCGTTCTCCTGGGCTTCATAAATTAGGCCGGCCGTAATGGTTAAGGCGGCGGTGTTTCCCACCCCTGATAACTCGACAAGGCGGCCATGGAGGGCCTCAAGTCCCCAGTGTTGTCTTGGGACAGAAGACGCAGGCCGAAACGGGACAAGAGAGGAGGTAGCGGTGGTTTGGGCCATGACTCCAATGCCAGGTTTGAAAAAATCATTTATTTGAGCTTTCTGAGTAGACCCACCACCTGCCCAATCACTTTGGTATTTTCGTCACACAATATGGGGCTATAGGCCGTGTTTTCAGGCGTGAGATACACCTGGTCCCCATTCTTCTGCAGACGTTTTACCGTCACTTCATCACCAAGAAGTGCCACCACAATACAGCCTAAATCAGAAGTCCCTTGTTGTTTAACAATGACAACGTCGCCATCTAGAATCCCCGCGCCCGACATACTATCGCCCTGCACTCGAAGACCGAAATCGCCGCTGCCAAGGATAGAGGGATCGATCTGAACGTATTCCTCAATATTCTCGACAGCGAGAATTGGGATGCCAGCTGAAACCTTGCCGAGTATAGGGATGCTGCTGGGCGGGGCAGAACGGGTCGGGCGAAGAATCTCTATATTGCGAGCGCCACGCCTCCGTTGAACAAATCCTTTTTTCTCTAGAGCCTGAAGATGCCCTCGAATAGCGCTGTGATTAACCTCGAAGTGACTCGCAACTTCGCGCAACGTCGGCACGACACCACGGCTTGTTACAGAATCAGCAAGAAAATCAAAAATACGCTCCTGTTGGGCGGTGAGGGCGTCTTTCATGTATACAAATGTATACTATACAAATGGATACTATGCAAGCGAAATTCCTCGCCCCCTCTCACAGCTCTTGGTATATTGCTCACGGGTAATATAGAGCCCCTCAGCGCTGGGTTTACAGAGAGTGCAAAATTTTTACTCAAATAAGTTTAATTAAACCAGCGCCTGGTGCCGATACACATTATTCTTACGCTGGATATTCACACTTCAAACCTCCGGCGCCTATGGCACGGACGGGACACTCATCGAGCATGCTGCCCAGTCTGTAAGAACGTAGTGTTTGTTGAGTATGGCCAGTTTACAGCCCACGGCAAAGTGGGTCACGGCGTGTGTAGGGGCTCAGGACAACCTGAGCTGTGGGTCTAAAAACGAGTCTCTTCTTTGAATTTCGGCTTTGAGGGGCGCTTATTTTTTTTTGGCTTCTTCACGATGTCTTGGTAGGCTTTCTCAAGAAAACCTCGGCATTCATGGCGTTCCTGCTTAATCCGTGCTTCAAGATATTGAGAATTACCCCCCATTTTACGACAATCTTGTAGGAAATGCCGTAACCGGATTGCTTGCAGTGCCGTTTTATCGGTAAAGACGATATCGATTTGCGGCTCACTTCCCTGACTTTTGTCAAGAAAATAGACTCGCTC
>CAUZQN010000452.1:0-3590 GCA_963581605.1 uncultured Binatia bacterium (SeqCode) | reverse complement strand
ACGCTGACCGTATTCGACTGCATCGTTGGTGCCTTTAGTTACTCAGAAATCTGACGTAGGGAAAGTCTGTCGGCTGGCCATTAATCCCCCGCGGCGGTTGGGCTATCCACGTGGCCATGGCACCAGGCGCAGTCACCGGCTGCATGAGAGCGGTCACAAACTCGTGATCGCTTTCAGTCGGCAGCCAGTCCGAGACGTGATCGGCCCAAACTTCTTTGCTCACAATGTCTCCTTCAGGAGACACACACACAGCGGCAAAAGCGCCAATCTGGCGGTAAAAACCTCGATGCGGCAGGGTGAGTCTATAATCGATGCCGTGCTGCTGGATCGTTTTATTCCACCGATCCAGGCCGCGCTGGGAGTCGGTGATGTAATCGTCGCGCAAGCGTTCATTGATAGCCAGGAGTGCCGGCTGCTCTTCACACACAATGACATCGTCTTTGGGCACATAGACCGGCCAGGTTGTGTCCACGAGCCTGTGGTCGTCGCTGATACGTGTTTCGCGGTAGCGGCCTTTCAATCCGGTCGTAAAATAATTGGCCGCATTGGTCGAACGCTCCTGGCCAAAGAGGTCGATTGATACACTATAGTGAAAGTTGATAAAACGCTGCAGCGTCGGCAGGTCTATCGCCCCAGCCGTACGGATGCGTTCCGGAGCATCCGTCTTGAGCTCGTTCATGAGTTCACACGTACGTTGGACGATACGCATGATGCCGGTTTCGCCCACAAACATATGATGCGCTTCTTCGGTCAGCATGAACTGACACGTGCGGGCCAAGGGATCGAAACTCGACTCAGCCAGTGAAGCGAGCTGATACTTGCCATCCCGATCCGTGAAATAGGTAAACATGAAATAGGCCAGCCAATGCGGCGTCTTTTCGTTAAAAGCGCCCAGAATGCGCGGCTTATCCTGATCGCCCGAATGGCGCTCGAGCATCATCTCCGCTTCTTCGCGTCCATCCCGACCGAAATAGGCGTGCAGTAAATAGACCATGGCCCATAAATGGCGGCCTTCTTCTACGTTGATCTGAAACAGGTTGCGCAGATCGTATAGGGACGGACAGGTGGAACCGAGCTGGCGCTGCTGTTCTACTGACGCCGGCTCGGTATCGCCTTGGGTCACAATCAGCCGGCGCAGCGAACTGCGATATTCGCCTGGGACCTCCTGCCAGGCCGGCTCTCCAAGATGGTCACCAAATGAGATCGTCCGTTCTGCCTGCGGCGGGGCCAAGAAAATGCCCCAACGATAGTCGGGCATTTTGACATAGCCAAAATGCGCCCAGCCGTCCGACTCTACACTGATTGCGGTACGCAGATAGACGTCGAAGTCTTGTGCCCCCTCTGGCCCCTGATCGTTCCACCATCGTAAATAATTCGGTCGCCACGACTCCAGCGCCCGTTGCAAACGGGGGTTTTCAGTCAGCGCGACGTTGTTCGGAATCCGCTCATTATAATCGACAGGCATGCCTTACACCCTTTGTTTATTGAAGCGGCTCTTTTTGCCTGACCCATACAGCGTGAGCGCTCCATCGTTGCCCACGGCATTCGGCCGTTGGAAGATCCAATTTTGCCAGGCACTCAAGCGGCCAAAAATCTTGCTCTGCATGGTTTCTTGGCCGGCAAAACGCAGGCTGGCCTCCATGCCAGTCAGCGCATCCGGTGAGAAACTTGCCCGCTCCTCTATAGCCAGTCGGACCTCATCCTCCCAATCGATATTATCCGGAATAAAGGTCACCAGCCCGAGCTCGTCTGCGGTCTCAGCATCCAGGTCTTGTCCGATGTGAGCTTGCAATTCAGCAACACGATTCGGGTCAGCAGGAAAACGACTCTCCAGGCGGGTTAACGCGTTTGCCATGGGCAGCGGCCCAAAATTCAATCGCGTTAAACGCAGGCCGGCTGGGGGCAGATCGCTGTCTTCAAACCTGCCGTCCAACATATACGATCGATCCGCCGCCAAGACCAATTCCAATAAGCTCCCGACAAAGCAACTGCCCGGCTCAATCAGCGTGATCAAACTCCGCGCGCTCACGTCCAGGCGCTGCAAAGTCCGCTTGAGGTAGAGAATGATCTCACGCACCAGCCAATCTGTTTGATGCTCACACAGCAGCGTATCCACGGCCTCGACTAAGCCTGAATCTCCGGTTGTACGAAATACCCACGTGCCAATATCTTCTTCGTTGAGCCGTAAGTGCAAAATGGCGTCGTCGAGTTCACGCGCCAGTGCCAAAGGCCAAAAATCGGCACCTGCGGCATGGATAGCTTCCAGCGTTTGTGGCGCTGCTTCGTGTGGTGCGGAGATCGTGAACGACGCGGTTCTCAAATCGCGATCAATTGTGATCTGCACATGATCGTAGTAAACGGCATTCGGCTCCAAAGACCGCGACAGCGGCGTTAAGACAATCCCCGTCGCGTCAGTGGGTCGATCCGACTGGGCGACGAATGCGCGCGCGCGCGCTTGGACGATCTCTTCGAAGCGTGAGCGTGGGGCCAGCTCGTCGATAAACTTCCACTCAAGCGCCCGCTTGCCACGTATGCCCTCGGACCTGGTACAAAAGAAATCGGCATGATCACGCCGCACATAACGTTTGTCCACGAGGCGGGTCAGTCCGCCTGTGCCGGGCAGGACGGCCAAGAGGGGTAGCTCAGGCAGCGACACCGCACTTGATCCGTCATCAATCAGAATAATGTGTTCACAGGTGAGAGCTAACTCGTACCCGCCTCCTGATGCCGCGCCGTTTATCGCACACAGATAAGTCTGCCCGGAATACGCACTCGCGTCTTCAATGCTACTGCGTGTTTCATTGGTGAACTTGCAGAAATTGACCTTATGCGCATGTGACGATTGGGCCAACATCCGAATATTCGCACCGGCACAGAAAATACGGTCTTTATGCGAACTCAGCACAACGGCGGCAACTTCAGGATGCTCGAAGCGTAAGCGCTGGACCGCATCAAAGAGTTCAATATCAACCCCAAGATCGTACGAGTTGAGTTTCAACTCGTAGCCGGGAACGAGCGGCGCATCCTCTTGCACATCCATCCTCAAGCTGGCCACACGTCCATCCAGCGTGAGCTTCCAGTGCCGATAGGAATCCGGATGGGTCGCGAAATCAATACGGCTTTCTTTCCTCATTGAAAACGCCTCTTCTGCCTGCTGTGCATCGAGTCTATATTAACCGAGCGAGGCGAGCTTGTCTTTCTTCCGTTTTGGACGGGCTGCGCGCGGGGATTTCTTTTGCGGAGATTTCTTTTGTGGCAGACTGAAAAAGGCGTTGTCAGCGGCAATGCGCATATCGCACGTCAGGCTAAATTGCAGACCCCCACCTATGCACGCCCCATGGATGCGGCAAATCAACGCTTTGTCGTATATGGTCTCAAAAAGGCGCAGCGTCGCTTCCCATTCCCGAAACCAAGGCAGCTGAATCTCATCTTGCGCAACCGCCTTGAGATCAATACCGGAACAGAACCCTCGCCCGGCTCCAGTCACAATGACGGCGCGAATATCTTTCGCCTTGGCGAGCGCTTTGCCAACAGCGTGCAATTCTTTGACAAAACGTGCGTCTGTGGCGTTGACGACTTCAGGTCGGTTG
>CAUZQN010000451.1:0-3591 GCA_963581605.1 uncultured Binatia bacterium (SeqCode) | reverse complement strand
CGCGCGCTGCGTTGGTCCCTTCGTCCTTTTTCTGTCTTGTCTCGCCTTCTTTTGTCGCGGGATCCAGTATCGAATTATAGTAAGCAATGTGATATAGTCCGTGTCATGACAAGACTTAATCTGACACTCGATCCTGACACGTATAGCAAGCTAGAAAAACACGCCAAACAGGTCGGAAAGCCACGTGCAAGGGTCGCACGTGAAATCTTATCTGAGGAATTAACGCGGCAGGCGGCTTTAGAGCGCCAACGGAAGCTGGCGACGGACTACGCTGTAGGCCGTGCAGACGCTCAAGAAATTTTGAAGGACCTCGAAACGCCACAATTGGAGTTGCTGAAAAATGAAGAGGGATGAAGGTGTTGAGGTCCGAAGAGGCGATATCCTCTGGATTCAGTGTGATCCGTCAGTTGGTGTGGAGCCGCAGAAGACCCGGACGTGCGTCGTTGTCTCCAACGATATTGCGAATCACTATGGGCAGACGGTAACCATCGTGCCGACGCAGACTTATAGTGCAGAGCGAGCAGCGCGGGCTTATATGGTTGATCTCCGGAAACCGCGTTCGGACCTGAAGCAGGCTCGGGTTGCCAATGCTTCTATGGTCATGACGTACGATCAGCGGCGGATCGTTAAGCGCGCTGGCCACCTCTCGTCTGACACACAACAAGCGCTTAACCAAGCGCTGGGCATCCACCTTGGTCTTACTCCCCTATAAGAACACGCCTTCCCCCCTTTCCCTTACGCATGCATCACAGTACATGGTGAACGATGCTGGTGCGTCGTTTGCTCTTTGTTCTTCTCTTGGCTGGCCTCGTCGCGGTTAGCGCGATCTTTGTAGTACCGCGTTCCTGGCTGCCGGCTACACTCAAAAACCCGATCTATCGCTATATTGGCGAAACATCCTATCAAGACCCCCCGGAAAGTCGTCAGATTGATCCGGTGCTAGTCGAGCCGTTTTGTTTGGATAGACATCCGGACTGGCGTAAGCGCCAGACGATTGAAGGCGTAAGCATAGAAGAATCGGCTGTGTGTGATCCGGATAACCCGGCCGAAGTCGCCGCTTTTGTCAAAGGCACGAACAATATTTCTATGCATACATTGATGCAGACACGGCTGACGCCGAATACGGTGCTAAAAGAGAACGACGTGGACGGCGATGGCGATCCGGATGAGATCCATATCCGGTTCGAAGTTGTGGAGTTAAACGGGCACTCGCCGGATGACCCTGCTCCCTTTCCGGCGTATGCCATAGCTCCAGGAGTGCAGCCCGGCTTGTGGGTGTTTGCACCCAAATCGCGCGGCATGGCGACCGAGAATTTTGCAAGCGAGAACGCCCACGCCACTCTCCGTGCCCCGTCGCCGGTCATCCGCATTGAACAGGGCGACAGACTACGCGTGACCTTGGAAAATACCCACTATCTGCCGCATACGATACATTTCCACGGAGTTGACCATCCCTTCGTCGATGCCGCCGGAGAGGGCAATGACGGCGTCCCGATTACGAGTGAAATGCCGGTCGCTCCGGGTGAGAGTCGAACGTATGAAATGACTCCACGTCAGACCGGGACCATGTTTTATCACTGCCATGTCCAACCCCAGGTGCATATTCTCATGGGACTGCAAGGCATGTTTGTGGTTGAGGAGAATCGGCCGAATAATTGGCTACAGACCTTAAACATCGGCGCTGGCCGGGTCCGGCATTCGTCGGTGGCTATCCGTGAGACTTTTGATCGCGAGTTTGATCTGCACTATCAGGATATCGACCGCTCGCTGAATAATGTGATTCAGACTGCCAATGATCCGCGCCTGATCGCCCAGGCAACTAATCGGCTATACGATATCACGGATCACAGTCCGGATTATTTCTTACTCAACGGTCGCTCGTTTCCCTACACGATGCGTGAATCCCTGGTCGTGGTTGAGCCTGATGAAGATATCAAACTGCGCGTATTGAACGGCGGTGCTGAGGGGCTGTCGCTGCATACGCATGGACATAAAGTCACGATTACCCACTACGACGGCGTCGAGCATAATCCTGCTGCGCAAATCACCCGGGATGTCGTCTGGGTCAGCTCCGCCCAGCGGGTGGACCTTCACCTCAAAACGATAAACGATGGACTACACAATTACGGCGCAGGCATCTGGCTCCTACACGACCACAAGGAAAAGGCGATTACTACGGATGGTATCAACCCTGGTGGGAATATCAGCGCCATTGTGTACAAAGCGTTTCTGGGTGAAGCTGGCCAGCTCAAGACTCAGGGCATGGATTGGGCGCCGTTTTTTACCAAAGAGTATTACCAGAAGAAAATTCCGATCTGGGCCGGGTTGGATGAGAGAGGGCTCCTCGGCCAGGCTGGAAGCAAGAATTTCCCGTTGAGCTACGCGCTCTTGCTGGGATTGGGCATTGGACTCTTACTCGGCGGTGCGTTTGCGCTCGGTCTGGCCGTGCGGCGATCGTGAGGGACGTGAAGGCAGGGAAGGTAGGATAAATGGCGCTCGTCTTTTTTCAAAAGATGGAGTGGAGAACAAGAGCGATAGCCCTCCACTACTGTTCTTTTCGTAGGGGCGACCGGCCGGTCGCCCCTACACTCGTCCTCCTTGCTGTGGTGCTAGGCGTCGCAGGCCCCCATGCAATAGCCCAAGAGCACCAGCATCACCAGATGCACCACAACATGCAACTGGACGAGACGGGTATGGTCATGAATGAAAATACGGAACAATTGCCGCGTGGCTGTCCTCGTATTGCCGGCGAGAAGAGCATCACGGTTCGGGCTGGGAAAGAATTTGCCTCTCAAGGCAGTATGTTTTCTTATGATCAGCATGAATGGCATGTCGAGCCGTGTACCAAACTCACCGTGATGCTTGAGAATACTGACAGCGTCCGCCATCAGTGGATGTTGCACGGCCTGCCGCGCTATGTGTATCCGCAGGGCATGTTTACTTTAGAAGTGGCTGGCAGAGGGCAGCGCACGGGGACGTTCATCCTCCCCGCAGGCAACAAAACCTATCTGGTTCACTGCGACGTATCCCAGCATATGGAAAAAGGCATGAAAGCCCAGCTGAAGGTCGGCTCTGGGGACGGCGATTTGCCGAGTATTCCCGGCATAACGGGCCCACGTGGGTATGATTCGTATCCCATGGTCTGGAACTGGTGGAGGCATGGGGCTTTGCTGCTGACGGGGATAGGAAGTGTGGTTTTTGTTGGTAGGCGCTTGCATCTTTTCTGAGAGAGCTGAAGCTCGCGAGCTTGGCTGCTTTCCCTTGACCTTCAAAATAAAAATGAGTAGGGTTCGACCACATTTGTGTAATAAGACATCACAGTAAGACATCGCAGTAAGACATCATTTGAGGAGGAATAACCCATGCGAGGTTTCTGGTTGCGGGGACTGCTATATTTCACCCTGGCTCTCGTGCTTGTATCGCCATCGATTCTATATGCCGATCATCACGGACAGGGTGCCTACGCACTCAAGCCCGTCACGCATGAGCGCTTGGTCAATAGTGCCGCCAATTATGCTGACTGGCTGATGTACGGCGGGAATTACGAAGGCTGGCGTTTCAGTGCACTCACCGACATCGACCGTCAAAATG
>CAUZQN010000450.1:0-3614 GCA_963581605.1 uncultured Binatia bacterium (SeqCode) | reverse complement strand
TAGTCTGTGTGACTCCGGGCAAGGGACGGCGAGTGATGGGTCTGGCGGCGAAGCCATGTTCGAAGTCACGAATTCGTGTGCATCCGCTGGGGATATGCTTGAGCTGACCATTTTCCCCTTCCCTGGTAGCGCCCAAAAGATCGGTCCCAATGTGCACGCCCAAACCGGGCTTGGCGGATTTCTTCTGTGCGTTACTGATCTGCAGATGAGGCAAGCTGGGAATATATTCACCGCAGCCGATTTTCAATTCCTTGACGGCGACGGAAATTCTATTTGTCGAGAAGTGCAGCCAGGCGAGCAACTCCAAGCTGTGCTCATTGCAAACAAAGGATCTGGGCTCAATTTTAATACTGCCGCTTTTCAACTCGCCTACCGCGGGCAGCCCATTATCTCTTTTGGTGCGACAACTTCGCCGCTGAGCAATGTCTTTCGGATGATTCAACCGGCCTATACGGTAGACGCCAATACTGCCATCCCATTTGGTGCAACAGGCCAAGTATTGGGGGACCCTGCCCCTGGCAAGCTGGTGCCCTTCTATAGTCTAGGTGGCAACCTGGCGACCATTATTGGCATGACGAACACTCGGGGAGTGGAGGCAGTCTCAAGCGACACGTTTGTGACGGTCCGGGTGACAGTCTTTGACGTCACGAGTATTCCGCAAACCTCAGTGCAGCTGTGTCTGTCGCCTTTGCAGTCTGGCGTTGTCGTCTTGCAGGAAGGTCTCGAGGGCCCTCAGCTTGCGCAATGCGGAGGTGGAACAAGCAATGCTCGGACATGTACACTGACAAATATTAAGATCCCCTCTCAAGGATACGTAACCCTGGCAGCCCAGCCGGCTACGAGTGACTGCAGTCCCACTACCGGAGGCACCGCCCAGATCGCAACCTGGGCAAATGTTTTTGACATCGGCACTGGATCTTTTGGTTTTGAAATTATGACGCCTACGGCCGTGGTGGATCCAGCCAGCGGGCAGGCGCGTGGAGAAACAGGCGCCGTCGGGCTTATTCCAAGCGGGAATACCGTCATCAGCCGGGTTGAAACGATCTTTCAGCTCGGAGTAGACACCAGCAATTTTGTCTGGCTGGTCTCAAATACAGACTCCCGATCGTCTCAAATTTCGGCCTTTCTCAATTGTGAGAACGGGACTGAGGTAGCGACCGCACTGTTTTTACCATCTCAGTTGACTCTCATCGATCCAGCAAGTTTGTCTGGGATCAAGGCGTGCGTCCAAAATGGAGAGCTCCGGGGCGTGCTCCGCTTTCAGATGCCTGACGCCGGCGTTGTCTGGTCGCAGATCAGCCAGTCGGGTTTCAATTATTCCCAAGACTTCTTAGCGGCGAATCTCGAACTGAACACTTTCATTCCAGCGGCTACGCCCGGCCATGTGCGGGGTGATCCCGCGCCCGGCAAACTCGTTCCGCTATACCAGGCCGACTCCAGCCTGGCCACCTTCGTGGGCATACAAAATACCACCGGAGCAGAGGGACCGAGTGACAGCGAGTTTGTGAGCGTCCACGTGACAGTCTTTAACGACATGAGTATTTCTCAGACCTCATTTGACCTCTGCCTGCCGCCCTTTGAGTTTGGTTTTGTGCTCCTGCAGCAGTCCCCAGCGAGTGCAACCCAACTGAGGCTGTGTGAGCTGGGAGGAAACCAAAGTCCCAAGTGTGCCGTACTGAGCACAGACAACGATGACCTGCCCTCTAGCGGGTATATGACGCTGGCCGCACGGCCCGTCCTGAAAGACTGTCGCTCTCCTCTAGTCGGGGCAGCCCAGATTGTCGCCTGGACAAGTATTTTCGATATGGTAGCTGGCTCTATTTCCGTTGAACTGCCGACACCTACCGCCGTGGTGAATCCGGTCGACGGACAAGCCAGCGGCGGGCAAGGGGCCGTGGGGCTTACACCAGGAGGCAATAACGTCATTGTTCCATATGAAATAGATCCTCAGCCTTCCAGTAGCGAGGTTTCGTCTATCCATGTCTGGCTCGCCTCAACTGGAGGGAACAGACTAGAAGTGATTCCGGCTTTGCTCATCTGCGAGAATGGGCTTGAGGTACAGGTCTCGCTCTCTTTACCCCTGGAGGTCAATAGTATTGACCCGGCTACGTTGTCGGGGATAGAGGCGTGTTTGCAGGCCGGTCAATACCGAGGTGTGGTGCGGTTTAAAATGCCGGATGCTGGCATCGCGTGGGCAGATTTCTAGTCCTGTCGTTTTCAGCTGCTGAGATCGAACTGATCGAGAAAGAGGAAGTGCTCAGGACGCATAGACGCATCATGGTGGCCGTCCGCACGACCCTCACCCAACGTTCGACGGTCGTGCTTTCGATTATATTTTTGCGCTTGACAGTTGTTATTGCTCCTCTGTACGAGCAATGGCTTGGCGCGCAACGCTGCCTGCGCAACGTCTTGACCGGCTCAATCTTTCTTGTCAGAACTGGTGAGATTCCAAATCTGTGAGCGGGGAAAGTCTATGCGATCATGGCAGCTGCGCAACATTATACTGAGCTGTGTTCTGAGTCTGGGACTCGTATCTGCATCGCAGGCGGCCGTCCGGGTAACGTTTGAGGGGCCAGGGGATGGGGACGATGTGGCCGGAGTGCAGCTCGTGCGCGGCTGGACGTTCTCGGATGCGGGCACCATAACGACGGTCTCGTTCCTGATCGACGGCACGCTCAACACCGTGATTCCATGCTGTAGTGAACGTCAAGACGTGGCCGCTGCTTTTCCTGGACAAGCTAACGCACGCAATAGTGGCTTTGGCTTAACCCTGAACTTCAATTTACTAACGCCAGGCTCGCATACGCTGACCATCCGGGTGCAAGACAGTAGCGGCGATGTGGTCAGCCGCGTTCACACCGTTACCGTCGTCCGCCCTGGTGGCTTTGAGTTTGTGGACTTGGTGGACTTGTCCAGTGCGACGGTGAGTCGTGAGGGCCAAGACCTTCTTCTGAGCGGGCTGCAGATGCGGGCGGCGGGGAGTGGCCAAGTCGCCCAGGTGGACGTCCGGCTACGCTGGCTCAGGCAGCTCCAGGGGCTCGGCATCGTCGCCAGCACTACGCTCAATGCGGTCCAGGCACCCCCCGTACAAGGCCCGCAGCAACCCTTGATCCTGATCCGGCCCCAGACCGGTGCAGGGTCGTCGGGCCTTGTGGCCGCAGCCGTAGAGAGCCCGCGTAGTGGACAGACCGGGGCTGGAGTCGCCGTCATCCGTGGCTTTGCGGCCGCAGCCGCAGGACGATCAATCGCCCGGGTTCAGCTCTTTCTTGATGGCAATCCTTCTCTCACGATTCCGTGTTGTTCCGCACGCGGCGATGTCGCAACCGCCTTTCCCGGGCAACCGAACGCACGAAATAGTGGCTTCGGTATCACCTTTAACTTCGGTGTACTGACCACCGGCGTGCATCAACTCATCATTGAAATCGAAGATAGTGCCGGAGCTCTTCGCAAAATTGCACGCGGGATCCTTGTTCGGCGAGCGGGCGATTTTGAGTTCTTAGACAGTTTGGATCTGTCTCAGTCTACGGCCAGTCTCCAAGGTCAAACCCTGATGGTAGAAGGCGCTATCGCCCGAGATAGTGCGATGAATCAGACGGTGCGGCGTACCCTACACT
>CAUZQN010000449.1:0-3617 GCA_963581605.1 uncultured Binatia bacterium (SeqCode) | reverse complement strand
TAGGTCCCGAATTTGACCAAGGGAGAACAAAGGAGGGTTGTTATGAAAGTAGGCACGATAATGCAGTTGACCAGTTTTGAAGGCAAGCCTGACCTCCAGACCTATCAGGAGGAGCTGTCGATTGCCGACAAAGCAGAAGACTTTGGCTTTGACTCGCTGTGGAGTCTTGACCATCATTTCACCGGCTATGTGATGTCGCCTGACCCATGTCAGTTGCTGACCTATATGGCTGGCCGTACGAAAAAGATTCAACTCGGCACCGCCGTGATCGTGCTGCCATGGCACGATCCAGTCGAAGTGGCAGAGAAAATTGCTCTGCTCGACCTGGTGTCAGGCGGACGCACCATTTTCGGTTTTGGACGTGGCGCCGCCATAGTTGAATACGAGGGTTTCCGGATTCCTATGGAGGAGTCGCGCGCACGCTTTGTTGAATGCGCTGACATCATCCGTAAGGGACTAACCCAGGAAAGCTTTTCGTATGAGGGCAAATACTACCAGATCCCGGAAATGCAAATCCGCCCGCGCCCGATTTCCAATCCTGAGCAACGTTTTTACGCTTCCTCGGTGAGTCCGGAGTCGGCTGACATTATGGCCAAGTTGGGCTTTGGGGTGCTGATTATCGCCCAGCGTAGCTGGGAAGACACGGCCGTGGACTACCAACGCTATGTCGATACAGCACAGGCCAACGGCATTATGCCCCGTCCGCCGATTGGGCTATTCAACGTGTTGGTGGCTGACGATGCGCAAGAAGCCGAGGATCTGGCCCAGCAGTATATGGGTACGCTGTTCGATTCCATCGAAAACCACTATGGCTTTTCTTCAGGTAAGCTGAAGAACGTCAAGGGCTACGAGTTTTACGGCAAGATGGCGAAAACCTTCGCCAAACTCAATGCGGATGAGCAGGTCAAGGCTAAGGCGGTCGAGTTCTTTCGGAGCTTGCACGCTGCTGGCACCGCAGAGCAGGTGCTTGAAAAAATCCGCTATATTCATCAAACGGTCGCACTCGATCACATGGTCGGTACCTTTGCCTTTGGCGGCCTGCCGGCTCCGAAACTGAATAAGAGCTTTCAACTCTTTGCCGAGAAGGTATTACCCACACTCCAGAATGACCCGGCCTTCCAGTTGCCCAAGGAACAGGCTGAGTTTGCTGCGGCCAGCGCACAGGCGCAGGCGTAGTCATACACTTGAACTGAGAGGGGCGACCGGCCGGTCGCCCCTACGCAGAAACACTTTTTCTATAACAAGACAGGCTAGCCATTACCCGCTTTGGCTTTGTCTGCCCATTCCTGCATCGAGATGATGCCGCCTACCTTTTCTATCCGGTCATGATCTTTTGACGGCAACACGTCTTGCAGCATGTCAATGCGCTTCCATTCCGCGAGTGGCGTTTCATCTGCCGCTCTAGGAACATAACGTGAGGGATCGACCTTTTGGTAGCGGTGGACGTAGCGCGGACAATTGGTCCAGATTTCAGAAACATTCACGCGGACGATAAGCTCGGCTTCCTTATATTCTGCGATCAGGGGATCATCCGCTGAAACAGACGCAGTGCCTTGAAGCCGGAGGCGGTTGGGAGTCTCGAAGTCGACGAACAACAGGCCAACTTCTGCATTGCCCGCAATATTGCCCATTGAGAAAAACATGCCGTTGCCGTCATAGCTCGGGAATACGACCGTCTTTTCATCCACGACCTTTACAAACCCTGGATCTCCGCCCTTATACGACACAGTCGGCCGACCTTGATGATCGATTGTTGAAAGAAAAAACATGTCCCGTGACTCAATAAAGGTCTGGTTCTCACCAGAGACTTCCGGCTTCACCACAGCCTCTTCCACACGGTCCGCCAGTTTACGTGTTTCGAATTGATCCTGCAGAGCCCGGTGTTGCTCACCATAGAGTCGAGTCACAGCACTTCTCCTCTCAAAATCTGTCCCAGTAAGGTCATGGGCGCACGTCTGTGCGCCCACCTTGTGCAGAATTAGAGACTTGCGGCGGGTACAGTAATCTTTTCGGCCAGTTTCTCGATATCGCCTTTAACCGCCTTTGGATCAGACGCAAACCCACCAACAATGATCTGATGGACGCCGACATCACGGAAGCGCTTGACCATATCAAGCTCGACTGGGGTGCCAATACCTGGAGATACCGAAAAATGGAATTTGTCCGGATCACGGCCTGCGTCTTGGGCATAGTTTTTTATCCGGGCAATATGTTCTGTTACTGATTCAGGCGTAACATTCACCCCAAACCAACCATCGCCCACTTCTCCCACACGTTTGAGGGCCGGTTTGCTCTCTCCGCCAAAGATAATAGGCGGATGCGGATTCTGAACTGGTTTCGGGTAGGAGCGCACTTTGGGAAAGCTACAGAACTCACCCTCGAACTCGGACTCTTCTTCCGTCCACAGCATTTTCATAACCTTGATATATTCACGCGTACGCGCCGCCCGTCGTTCCCAGGGTACGCCGACCGCGGCGAACTCTTCGGCCAGCCAGCCTACACCTATGCCGAAATCAAACCGTCCGCCTGAGAGTTTGTCCAGGCTGGCGACCTCCTTCGCCGTTATAACAGGATTGCGCTCGGGCACGAGGCAAATACCGGTTCCCAGGCGTATAGTTTTCGTCTGCGCTGCGGCAAACGTTAAAACCGTAAATGGATCCAGGATATCGACCTGGGTCGTTGGCATAGGCATCCGGCCATCTGCTGAGTATGGGTATTTCGAGCTGTACTGGTCGAGTAACACCACAT
The DNA here is from genome assembly GCA_963581605.1 of uncultured Binatia bacterium (SeqCode). GTDB lineage: Bacteria > Desulfobacterota > Binatia > Bin18 > Bin18 > Bin18. Next base: position 869 of record CAUZQN010000449.1, on the reverse strand, counting down.
GTTCCGGCGCCCATAACGAATGAAAGCCCACCTGCTCAGCAGTCTGAGCGGTGACACTCACGACCTCGGGGTCCGCAGCCAGCCCAATGCCCACAGAAAAGTATCCAGTTTGCATTCTCGTTTCCCCCCTCTTTTGAGATTCGGAGGCATGCTACACTAGGCAGTCTCTGAGGCGCAAGGTTGAAAAGGTTGAAGAAGAAACAGAATAGGGCAGCCACATGGGCTGCCCCTGCCAGTTGGTAGCTAAGTGCCTATCCGAATAACCAGGGGCGCCCGGTTCTGTCATTCTGAGCGAAGAGAAGAATCTCTCCCCTAGGCGTGGAGGTGAGATGTTCCGCGGAGTTTATCCTGAGCGTAGTCGAAGGGCTCAACATGACACCGTGAAACCGTTATTCGGATAGCCTCTAAACGCTTGAGACTCCTCTTATGCCTTATCTTTCAACTCCCGCCCTTTCCCCGGCGTGGGGTCTTTGACTAGACCGTAACTTTGCCGGCCTTCATGGTCTTCGGGCAGGTATTCGGTGATAGGCATACCCTCTGGATTCACAAAGAGCAGACAGTGGCAATACTTCCACTTTTTCATCTCATCGCAGGCGCACATCCATTCGCGGCTACGCTCGACTTCGGCTTTTTTGTCAGGATAGAAATTACACGGACACAGCGGGCGGCCCACTTCGTCGATATTATTGGCCAGGCCCAGAATGACGGCTTCGGTCACTTCGTTATCCGGGTGGCCTGAGGTACCGGTTTTCTGCATGTATTTCTCTACATAGATGCGCATACGTTTGATACTTTTTTCTGAGGGCTGGTCCATTGTTTGACTCCTCGTTACTTTGTGTTTCGACCCTAATCTAGTATTTCAATCGCGC
>CAUZQN010000448.1:0-3621 GCA_963581605.1 uncultured Binatia bacterium (SeqCode) | reverse complement strand
CTACAGTAGGAGAACCATGCCATCATTGTCATCATTGCCCTCACCAGAAAGACGCGTTGAAAATTTCCGGCAGCTTTTTACGACGATCGAAGAAGAAATCGGCCAGGTTATCGTTGGTCAATATGGTGTCGTGCGTAAGATCTTGACCGCCTTTTTTGCCGGTGGGCATGTCTTGATTGAAAGCGTCCCCGGCTTGGGCAAGACCTTAATGGCCAAGTCGCTAAGCCAGGCACTTGGACTCATCTCGAAACGGATTCAGTTCACTCCAGACCTCATGCCATCCGATATTGTTGGCACCCAAGTGCTGTCCGAAGGAGAGGACGGTCGGCGCTATTTCGAATTCAAACCCGGACCAGTCTTTGCCAATATCCTCTTGGCAGACGAAATCAACCGGGCAACGCCCAAAACACAGTCCGCCCTGCTCGAAGCCATGGAGGAACAGCAGGTCTCAGTTTTTGGCGAGACACATATTCTCACCCCCCCCTTTCTTGTCCTCGCAACCCAGAACCCGATTGAGATCGAAGGCACCTACCCCCTCCCCGAAGCGCAGCTCGACCGCTTTCTGTTGAAGCTCGTCATTCATTCTCCAACCGCAGACGAACTGACAGAGATTCTTGCCCGGACAACAACCGAGGCCCAGTATACGATCGCTCCAGTTCTTTCTGCAGACTCTGCACAGTCTGTGGTGGCAGAGATGCAGGACCTCGTCCGCGAAGTCCTGCTCGCTCCGCCACTCAGCCGCTATATTGCCAGGCTCATTGAAGCCGCAACTCCAGGCAATACAAATTCCCCTATACCTGAGGTTGCACAGTATCTGCGCTATGGACCCAGTCCGCGTGGGGCTCAGGCACTCGCATTAGGCGCGAAAGTCAACGCGCTGCTCGATGGACGGGTGCATGTGAGTTTTGAGGACGTTACGGATGTCGCTCTGACGGCCTTGCGACATCGTTGTCTGCTGAATTTTCAGGCGGAGGCGGAAAACATTAGCCCCGACCAGATCATTGAATTACTCCTGAAAAAGGTTGCAAAAAAATAATTCAAAGCCCCATCCCAGCCTTGCTGTCCCAGCCTTTTTCTTTTTCTACTATGGCCCGCCTGTGGCGCGACTGTGGCGCGGTTGCTTTCCTTGCCCCTCTTCTGCTTTTCCGATAGCAGTAGTTCTATATCTACTGGACAAGGGAGACCACGACGCTATGGATCTTATCCACACCGTCTTCGAGCCAGAGGGAGAAGGTCCGCACCCAACGATACTCGCGCTGCACGGTTGGGGGGCGAACGCCCTCGACTTGCTTGGCCTTGCGCCGCATTTGTGTCGGGGGCAATTTCTGGTTGTGTGTCCACAAGGCCCACTCCAGGTTCCGCTCGGCCCGAATATGGTCGGCCATGGCTGGTTTCCGATTACGGCAGGAGGGCCGATTGACCTGCAGGCCGTGCTGACCGCTCGGGAATCGCTCCGCACCTTTCTTGACGACGCGCTCAAGCGCTATCCGATTGATAGCAAGAAGCTCAGCGTGCTCGGCTTCAGCCAAGGCGGCGTCATGGGCTACAGCCTGGCCCTGGGCGAGCCGGAACGCTTTGCCGGTCTGGCCTGCCTCAGTTCGTGGTTACCCAAAGATATGCTGACAGTGTTGCCGGACGTGCCGGCAACCGAGCAGCTTCCAGTGCTAGTCCAGCATGGCAGTCGAGACGAACTGGTTGATGTAGGACGCGCGCGCCAATCGGTTGAAACCCTGCGCGATGTCAAAGCGCCGGTCACGTACCGCGAGTATGACATGGGTCACGAGATCAATGCCCAGAGCTTGACCGGCCTATCGAACTGGCTCCAAGAAAAGGTCTTGTCCCCGATTATGCTCGCATCGTGAAGGCGTAGGGGGACGGCATGCTGCGCCTGGGCGAGGCAACCTCGCCCCTACGTGAGAAATTCTTGTGTGATTTTGAGGAATTCAGCAAGCTGGTCGTGATGGACCCAATGTCCAGCTTTTTGGATTGTCACAATTTCCGGATTTTGGAACGCTTTCGCACGGTCGTCTTTCTCCAGATCAGCCGCCCACGACTCACTCCCCCGAATCAGCAAAAGCGGGCAAGTGATCCGCCCCCAAATTTCTTGAGCGTCATCCATGTTGAACCGATAGGGCGACCGCGCGCGCGCGTAGTTATCAAATTTCCAGGTATACGTACCGTCCTCATTTCGATTGGTTCCATACAGGGTAAGGTGGCGCGCCTGCTCCGGGCTAAGGTGTGGATTAGCGTCGCGCATGCGCTCCACCGCTTCCTCAAGTGTCTTATAGTGGCGTGGCAGTCGGCCAGCAAATCCACGCATTTCCGTCACCCAGTGTTGCATGCGTTCATAGGCAAACTTCGGCTGCTCCTGCAACATCTGCGGGGGAGGCCCCCAGCCTTCAATAGACACGGCTTTTGTGACTTTTTCGGGGTATACGCCCGTGTACTGGAGGACAATGCCACCACCGAGTGAGTGGCCAATCAAGGTGACGGGAAACGAATCGAGCTGAGCCAAGAGCTGGGCAATATCGACCACGTGCTCAATCATCGAATACTCGCTGCCTCGCGCCCACTCTGAGTCTCCATGCCCGCGCAAATCCGGAGCAACGATGTGGTAGTCGTCGCGCAGCGTCAGGGCCACCCAGTCCCAATTGCGGCAATGATCCCGTCCACCGTGAATCAGGACCAGCAACGGCTTGTCAGGATTGCCCCAATCAACGTACTGCAGCTTGAGACGCTGCGAGTAAAAATAGTGCGACGTGGGGCCAATAATCTGTTGTCCTGACATGAGCGGCCTTTCTTAAGGGAAGATCTGTATCAAGCCAGACCTCAGTGACTGTGGCGAGATCTGGCCTTGAGGTAGTCACGATGCTGTTCGCCGAGGTCTGGAATTCCGCTTTTAACTTTCCCCAAAAGGTCACGTACACGCTGGATAGGGCGAAAGTCTGCATCAGTCCCAAGGAATTGCTCTAACGCCAAACGAACTACCTCGGAACGCTTGCACCGCATCCCTATAGCAGCCTCATCGAGCTTCTTTTGTTATGACAATGTAATGCAAAAGTATACAAAGAACAAAAGTAAAACCTCAGAGCCGAGAAGTTCAAAGATGTGTTGGGGTAATGAGCTGTACGGTTGGGAAGTATGTTTTCATGCGTGCTTCGTCTCGGGTTAAGAGGAACAATTCCGCCACTGCTGCGTGCGCGCCAATGAAGAAGTCGGGTAACGGTGAGACCTTACTTCCTGTACGCCCTCGGTATTGGAGAAAGGCTTTCCCAGCTAAGAAGAGCGCTTCCTTAGGGATAGGCAGGAATTGGAGCCCGCCGACAGTGAGAGCGTTTTCCAATTCTTCTATACGCTGAAAGCCGATTGAAATTTCGGAATAAATAACAGGGTTGATATACAGCGTGTGCCTTGCAGTATACTGGTTGAGGGCGGACTCAGACCATTCGGCCCACGCCGCATCGTTTTCAAACACGTCTAAGGATAACGTTGGAGTCGACCAGCACACCGCTCATCAACTGCCTCGGGTCAAGGCCATAATTTCATCAGTACTCATTTTGACGGTCGCAATGCCTCTGAGGCGACGAAATTTCTGCGGCGCAGGTGTGGTTACGTCCTGCT
>CAUZQN010000447.1:0-3623 GCA_963581605.1 uncultured Binatia bacterium (SeqCode) | reverse complement strand
TCAAGCTGCGTTTCATCAGGAAAAGCCGGATCTGCATCGAGAACTTTTGTCCGAATACCTGTATGCGCTGTGACCTGCCAGTCCATGTCATCAATACACACGACAATATGTCGTCGTCCGACACCGGCATACTGTCTGAGCTTGACGAAGAGTATACATCCGTCTTTGGAAAAAGGGGCATGTCGGAAGCCTTCGGGGTTGAGCAGATAGGTGCCCGCCGGCCAGTCTCCGTGCTCGTCAGAAAACGTTCCCTGGAGAACGAAGATCTCCTCTCCGTCCGGATGATCGTGAACCGGAAACGTCGCGTTGGGCTGGTAGCGCACGACTGAAGTAACCTGGCCTGATTCAGCGCCACCCACCAGGTGCACGCGTTTGCGCCATACTGTTCCACTCGGGCCGGCCTGCCACTCCATAGTATTGGTATCCACCACGATACGCTGAGACATATCGCCATTAATCGCCTGATCGGAAAGAAGGAGGTCTTTCGTCATTTTTCACGTACTGATTTCAGCGTCAGAGACACAGGCAACGACTGACCACCTCACTCAGTCCACAGACTGCGTCGCCCCAAGAGGCCCGCCATTTATAGCGGCAGCTTCTCGGTATGCCTCGCGTAAGGTGAGACGTTTTTTATAATCTATCAGGACATCGGCCAATGGAATGTTGCAGTAATCCGCCCAAATGAGACACGAGGTCAGCAATATGTCAGCACAGGTGAAGGTGTCGCCGAGCAGATACGGCCCCTCATCACGTAAGGCTTGGGCGACCACCTCAACCTGACGAGTGTAGCCCTGCTCAGCGGCTTTGATTGCGTTCGGAGCCTCGCCGTAGAGATGCGCCAAATCGCCGTGGCGACGGATGACATACAGCGTATGCGCATCAAGCTCGGTCATGATGAAAAAGCTCCACTGATCGTACAGCGCGCGCTGCCGAGACCCTGGCGGCGGTACGAGCCCGGTTTCCGCTCCGTAGTGCTCTACTAAATAATTGACAATCGCCGCACTCTCCGCCAGGACAAAGTCCCCATCTTGGAGGACGGGAATCTTGCCCCGCGGGTTAAGCGCTCGAAACTCCGTAGTCTCGGTTTCACCAGTACGCGAGCCGATCAGATGCTTTTCATACTCAAGCCCAAGTTCGTGCAGCACCCAGTGCGGCCGGATCGTGCGCGTCGTTCCCGCACCCCACAGGATTAGATGAGGGCTTTGAGGCGATTCATTCATGAGCTGTACTCCCAACCGATTATTGAAAAAGGGCGATCACATAGGATCGCCCCTACCCTCGATTTTTACTCATCGATTAAGATGCCACATGCACGCTCGGGCGTTTGTCCGCCCAGGGTTTGGCCTCTTCGAGCTGGGCGGCCAGACGTAGCAACGTGGCTTCGTCACCCAGATGGCCGGCGAATTGTACCCCGACGGGCAGACCATCGGCGCTCCAGTGCAGTGGCAGTGAAATTGCCGGCTGGCCGGTTGTGTTGAACAGTGGCGTAAAAGGCACATAGGAAAAGACCTGACGCGTCCACTCCATTGCCGTCATACCGGCGCGGTTCTGATTCACCTCCCCATGCGGCACAGGCGGCTTAGCAATAGTCGGAGAGACAAAGACATCGATGTTTTCGAAAAAGCGCCCAACCAGCCGTGACAACCGTCCACCGTGGTCCAAGGAGTTCAGCAAATCAACGGCAGTGTAGCGCTTGCCGTCCTCGCAGCAAGCCAAGGTCACGGCTTCAAGATTGTCCGGTCCAGGCGTACGCCCCATGTCTTTGGCTAGCTCCTCAATTGCCATGGCATTATAGGCCGTCCAAATCACATGCACGTTCTCAAGAAACTCGTCCCAGTCATACTCGGGACGGCCTTCTTCAACTGTGTGGCCCAACTCTTCGAGTAAGCGCACGGTGTCATGCACGGCTCTTTCGCATTCAGGATCAACTTTTTCACCCGAGGCCGGAGTCGTCGTCCACGCAATGCGCAGCTTCCCTGGTGCGGCGCCAACTTCTTCACGATACGGACGAGCAGGTGGAACAGGCAGACTCAGCGCACCAACATCAGCACCAGCAACCATATCCAAAATTGCAGCAGAGTCACGCACGCTACGAGACACCACGAGTTCACAGGCCAGTCCACACAACGGGTCCGAATAGTCCGGGCCCGTCGGCACCCGGTCACGGGACGGTTTGAGTCCCACGAGACCGTTGCATGAAGCCGGAATACGAATGGACCCCCCACCATCATTTGCATGCGCCATGGGGACGATGCCTGAGGCAACAGCTGCGCTAGAGCCACCACTTGATCCGCCCGCGCTGTGGCCCGCCTTCCATGGATTATGAACCGGCCCAAACAGCGTAGTCTCGGTCGTGGGATTGTAGCCCAGCTCGGGCGTTTGCGTTGTTCCAACGAGTACGAGTCCGGCCCGTCGAAAGCGCGCCATCAATTCGGAGTCCTCAGTTGGAACATAGCCTTGCCCCAGGCGGGAACCCATATCAAGACGAACGCCCTTGGCATGCAGGACGAGTTCTTTGATCAGGAACGGCACCCCAGTAAACGGTCCTTGCGGCAAGCCAGCCTGAATCTCAGCTTTTGCTTGGCCAGAGAGGACCTGGAGCACGGCATTCAGCTGCGGATTCACTTTCTCGATTGCCTGAACCGCAGTGTCAACAAGTTCTTCTGGCGTGACCTCTTTGTCCGCAACAAGCCTTGCAAGGCCAAGTCCGTCCTGCGCTGCGTAATCACTGAGCGAAAGCATGTGAGCATCCTCCTTTTTGGTATGGAACAGTCGGTTAGAAACTCTGATCCCTTTTCACTGCTAAACCGCACCCTACCACGCTCGGATTGAAATCGTCCATGTATAAAAGCACGGTCATTCAATACAGCTCATACTTCGCCAAACGCCCATCCAGACCACCGTTCACGAGCGGCTTTTTCCAGGTTGGTTTGAGGCCGATATGCTTGATGTACTGGCGCTCGCCACAATAGATGAAGGCAGTCGAGCCTTGGCAGCGTTGCTTGAGGAAATCGCCGAATCGTTTATAGAAGTCTCCAAGATCGGTCTTTTGGCCCATTCTGATCCCATACGGTGGATTACACACAATGACGGCCCCTGCTATCCGCTCAATCTGAAAGGCATCACGTTTCTGAATACTGATGGCATCCCCCGCATCAAACGCCGCGCAGTTTTGGGTTGTTGCCTGTATGGCTGCACGATCAATATCACTGCCAGAGATGAGTCCTGGAGAGAGCGCGCAAATCTTCTCTCGTCCTTCCCGTTTCACCTGCTTCCACACCGACGCATCAAAGTCCGGCAGTCGTTCAAAACCAAACTTTTCGCGCAATAGGGCTGCCGGCGTATGAGAAGCGTGCAGATAGGCTTCACACAGCAACGTCCCTGAGCCACACAACGGATCGTACAAAGGAACACGGCCGTCCCATTCAGAGTACTGAATGATGGCGGCAGCTAAGGTCTCCACCATGGGCGCCTGAATAGTCTTCTGACGATAGCCACGCCGATGCAGGGAACCACCAGACGTATCCAGGCTGATCGTCGCTTCATTGTTGTGGATATACAGGTTGATCCACACATCAGGATTGCGCGTATCTATGGACGGACGCACCCCAGTGCCCGCTCGG
>CAUZQN010000446.1:0-3625 GCA_963581605.1 uncultured Binatia bacterium (SeqCode) | reverse complement strand
CGATGCGTCTACAGCCGGAGCTAGCGACGAACGCGGCAACCCACCTGCTTGAGCAAACCAACCTGGCGGATATCCGTCAGCTCGCTGAAGGCGTCCTCGAGATTGCGACCACACATATGTATGGTGCGATCCGTGAGATCACTATTGAGCGCGGAGAAAATCCTGCCGAATTCAGCCTAATCGCCAGTGGCGGAGCCGGACCGCTGCACGCCATTCCGTTAGCCGAACGGCTGGGCGTTCGTTCTATTATTGTCCCCCCTGCTCCGGGTACTTTCTCTGCTATGGGTATGGTCGTATCAGATCTGCGTCACGACTTTGTTCGCACGTATCTCAAAGCCTTGACTGAAGCGGATATCGACGAAATCAACGCCCTCTATCGGGATATGGAAACGGAAGTCCGAGCAGCGTTGCAGAGCGACAACATCGAGCGCGATCAGATCAGCATGAACTTTACGATCGACGTGCGCTATGTTGAGCAAAGCTTTGTCGAATATATCGAAGTGCCAGGATATGACACACGCCTGTCGGACATTGCCGAGCGGTTTACTGCGGCGTATGAAAAACGCTACGGCTATCACCGCGCAGCCGAAATGATAGAGCTGGTAAATCTACGACTGATTGGAATCGGTCGGGTTGCAAAGCCCAGCGTCAAAATCCCACGAAAGCCAACGTCTGGAGATGGCGTGAAAGAGACCCGGAACGTCCGCTTTGCTGGCCAGGTCAGTGCCTGTTCCATTTACGATCGAGCCATGCTCCCGCAGGGAACAAGGATTAACGGGCCAGCGATTATTGAAGAGTATGCTTCCACGACTGCACTCCATCCTGACTGGCAGGCAACGGTAGACGAGTTCGACAATCTTATTCTAACTCCACGCGGGTAAGAGGGATTTCGGCCAAGGACGTTTCATGCAAGTTAAAAGTGCCGACAGTATAGATGCCATCACCCTCGAACTGGTCCAAGCGACTCTCAACAATATCGTGCGTGAAATGCGAGTGACGCTGATGCGTAGCTCATATGCACCTATCCTCTATGAGACGCACGATTTCTCGTGCTCGATTTTGGATCATACCGGTGAGATCGTGGGCATGTATGTCGACGTGCCGCATCATAATTTCCAGCTCGTCTTTTGCACCCAGTATCTCTTAGACAAATATGGCGAAGACATTCATCCAGGCGACGTGTTTTACATCAATGATCCTTACATCGGCGGCACCCACCTGAATGACATTGCGCTGCTGCTGCCCGTTTTTTATGAAGACAAGCTGGTCCACTTTACGACTGCGCGCGCCCATTGGGGCGACGTTGGCGGCCTAACGCCGGGCAGCGTCAGCGGCACGTCCACAGAGCTGTTTCATGAAGGGTTGCGGATTCCGATGGTCAAAATCTATGACCAAGGCAAGCTGAATGAACCGCTGCTCGATACCTTCCTGGCCAACGTCCGCATGCCGTTTGAGGCGCGAGGCGATTTCATGGCCCAACTCCAGACCGCACGGCTAGGAGAAAAGCGGGTCATTGAGTTATACGAGCGCTACGGTCCGGAAACCATTGGAGCGTGCCTGAGCACGTATTTACACCAGGCCGAAGTACGTATGCGCAATGCCATCACCGCTCTGCCTGACGGCGTCTATTTCGCCGAAGACTATTTGGAAAATAGTGGCACCAATCCCGATCCCGTTGTCGTACGGTGTAAAACCGAAATCCACGGTGACACTATGAACGTCGACTTTACCGGGACGAGTCCGCAAGTGGCTGGCCCGACCAACACTCCGTATACCTGCAGCTTATGCGGCGTGTTCAACGTCCTGAAGACGTTTCTTGATCCAGGCGTCCTCATGAACAGCGGTGGTTGGCGACCGATCAACGTTGAGATTCCTGAAGGCACCACCCTGAACCCCACGTGGCCAGCCCCGGTTGGTGGGTTTGCCGACATTATGTTTGGCCCGGTCCAGGGCTGTATGCTAGGCGTGCTGGGCCAACTCATTCCGGACCAGTTGAGCGCGACGCTGCGAAGCGGGGCAAACCAAGTCAATGTCTCTGGGACAGATCCGACCAGAGGCAACGCCCTGTGGCATCTCTTCGAGTTTGCTTCTGGTGGCTGGCCGGCGTGCAAAGACAATGATGGCAACCTGAATACCTACCAGTGGGACATGGGCGACCTGCCGACCATCTGGCCGTTTGAGCGCATGGAACAGATCCGTCCCCTCAAGGCGCAGTACAACGATATGTATGTGGATAGCGGTGGGCCGGGCTATCGACGCGGGGGCCTGGGCCTCAAACGTATGTGGGAGGTAACGGCCCCAACTGGAGCCATTTCGGTATTGACCTCGGATGCCATCCTCCCCCGGCCCGGCATGTCGATGGGCTACGGTGGTGCATTAAATTCAATCACTGCCCAGCGCGATGGCAAAGAGCTGACTATGTCAGATATCCCCGGTAAGGTAGGCGGTTTTCCGCTTCAGCAAGGTGATCAGATCATTACCTTAAGCTCAGGTGGCGGTGGGTATGGTGATCCGCTCACCCGACCGGGCGAATGGGTGAAAGACGATATCGAGAGTGGCTACGTCAGTATCGCGGGGGCTCATGCGGATTACGGTGTGGTCATTACCGATAATGAGGTTGATACCCAAGCGACAGAAGAGGTACGCCAACATCTACGAGAGCAGCGCATGTACGTCAGCATCACTGCGTCAGACAAAGACAATTACGACAAGAAAGGTCGCCGCCTGCTACTTGTGAGCCAAGAAACTGCTGAAGGCTTGCAGGTTGAGGATGGCAGCATTGTCGAATACGTACCTGAATCCGGCGTCCCCCTACGAGCTTGGATCAAAATTGATCTTAAACTGAAAGGCATCACAAGCGCGTTAGGTCCAGTCGGCAGAGCTATTCTCCATTTATCGGAAGACGAAACGATGTGGGTCCGGACACCATGGACGTTTGTAAAAGGATAAGAGAAGTAGGACCAATCTCGTAGGTCGGGTTAGCAAAGCGTAACCCGACACTTCTGGTGCGCAGGACGCATCCTACGGGGCGAGGAACACATTACCGAATAACTCGCTCTTCAGTCGTCAGCGGCTCCTGCGCCGTCGCCCAGCTCTCCCGTTCGTGGCAGGCGTTCGCGACCGCCTCGTTCTGCATGCCCGCATTAAGGGCGGCAAGGGTTTCAAACCGCCAGATCTCAACCGCATCAGCACAAGGTACATTCGTATCAGGTTCGACAGGTAGCATTCTCTGTAGACTAAGGAGGCCAGGGACTTCAGTTAGTGGGACCTCGGCAGAGGCGCATTCTTGAAATGCTTCTCGACTTTGTCCTGGGAGTCGGTGTAGGAGATACACATGCTTAAAACCCGCCTCGGGTGGCTCGGGTATAGACTCTTCTGACAGGAATAGTTGGAGGCTTGGACGATCAACGAAGCGTAACTCGTCCTCGACAATAGTGTCCCAATAGTCACTCTTGCGGAGTCGGTCGATGGCTTGAAGGTCATCGAACCACACTTCCACCATACCGTCGTAGGGATTCGGTACACCGTCGATAAGGCCGACGGCTGGATTTTGAATATAGCGCCGCAGTCCTTCGATTGCCGACACCACTCCAGTATGTTGTTGCTGCCAATGCTCCAGAAATGC
>CAUZQN010000445.1:0-3635 GCA_963581605.1 uncultured Binatia bacterium (SeqCode) | reverse complement strand
AACAGTTGAAGACGTCATCAATGACCCCCAGACCAAAGCAAACGGCGCGTTTGTTCCGGTTGCCCATCCTTCCGGCCAGCAAATCGAAATGGTAGCCAGCCCGGTCGATTTCAGTGAGACACCGGCCACCATTCGCCACGCCGCACCTGGGCTTGGACAAAATACGGAGGAAATTCTCTTGACCGCCGGATATTCATGGGAAGAGATGGCAAAATTGCGAGAAAATGGGACTGTTCTTTAATTAAGGAGGGCAGCATGTCTGAGTTCAAGAATACGACCGTCCAAGCCAACGGCCTGACCTTTCACTGTCTTGAAATGGGCGAGGGGCCGCTCGCGCTATGCCTGCATGGATTTCCAGATCACGCCGCATCGTTTCGCTACCAGTTGCCGGTGCTTGCCAAAGCCGGCTACCGGGCCGTTGCCCCGTATTTGCGCGGCTATGCGCCAACAGACGTTCCGCCCAACGGTCCGTATCAGGCAGCCGCACTCGTACAGGATACTCTTGCGCTCATCGACCAGCTTGGCGGAGGTTCAGGTGTTTTGATCGGACACGACTGGGGCGCGGCGGCAGCCCATGGGGCGGCAGTCATAGCCCCGGAAAAGATTACCAAGCTAGTCACTATTGCGGTTCCACACGGGCCTGGCCTCCTTGAGTCTTTCGTAACGAGCCAGGCTCAGCAGCGCCGATCGTGGTATATGTTCTTTTTCCAGATGCCGTTTGCGGATGACGCGGTTGCGCTAAACGACTTCGCGTTTATTGAACGCATCTGGCAAGATTGGTCTCCGGGCTGGGAGTATCCGCCCGAAGAAATGGCCGCACTGAAAGAGACGTTTAAGAAGCCGGGCGTTCTCCAAGCCGCGCTCGATTATTATCGCCACACCCTTAATCCGGCCAACCATGTGCCGGAATTGGCGCACATCCAAGAACATGTGTTAACCGGAGATCCGATTCAGGTCCCGACTCTATACTTCCACGGGGCCAAAGACGGCTGCATCGGAGTCGAACTCAGTGAGGGCATAGAACAATACTTCCCCAAAGGACTGCGGAAAGAAATTATTGCAGATGCCGGACACTTTACCCATCAAGAAAAGCCGGATGAGATCAATCGTATTCTGCTCGAATTCCTGCAAGGCTAAAGTGATCTCCGTCATTTCCATTAATGATATTTCGCACGGTCCTGGAGGGGACTGAGATGAGTCTCCCGCGAGTGCTGCTCAAAGCTCGCCCGGTGACGCCAACGCGCAAGCCCAAGACGAACACGTTCAGGACTCAGGTCCAAGGCCGAGCAGATATTCACAAAGGAAAATGGCCAGCGCGCATCGTCCTCAAAGAGCCATTCTTCGGCTTCTTGCGCAAGGCGTTGCTCACGCTTGCTGCCCGGAACGAGCTGATGCTGAAAACATTTCAAGGCATCCTCAAGAACCGCGCACATTAAGGCAAAATCACCGGGATCGAGAGCGGCAACTCGGGGCCGATATTTTCGACTCCGTCCATGCTCACCTTCGTGTTGTCCTAGGCCTGTCATTCTTCTTTTCCTCTTGAGCCGCAGATCTTTTGCGCTACTTCTCGGGTAAACCTAGCTGTGTGTGTAAAAAAGATTCCTTCGCGCCAAGGAAACAAACGTTATCACCGTTCAACCAGACGCCACAGTTCATACAGCCATGCAAACTATGGTCACCCATCATATTGGATCGCTCATAGTCCTCGACGACCAAGGACAGGTGATCGGCATCATCACAGAGCGAGTTATTCTACGCGAATGTACGGCACGCAGTGAGCAGGTAAAAACGATCCTGGTACAGCAGGTCATGACCAAAGACCTCATTATCAGCGTTCCAGCCGATGAGGTCGGCTGTGTCATGGGAGTCATGACACAGAATCGTATTCGTCATCTCCCTATCTTGGATGAAGGCCGCCTCAAAGGCCTGATTTCTATTGGGGATGTGGTGAAAGCTCAGCTCGAAGCAACTGAATTTGAGAATCGATATTTGAGGGAGTACATCCAACAGTAGCGGAGGGTGTCTGGAAAGACCCTAGACTCCAACGTTTATATGCCTACTGTCCCAAACAAATTGCGATAGTCTCGTTCTTGACGAAAAGCCCGCTGCTCCGGACTGAGTTCCTCTTCCTCATGAGGGCCAAGGTCGCCCATCATACATTTCACCGCTCCGCCACCTTTGCGTAAGAATTCGGACACATTAACGAGCACCGGCTCAACCCCACGCTCGCGCACCTGGACCTGGAGCGCCGCACTCACACCGTCTGGCATAAACAGATAGGCTCGCCCGCTTTGTTCGAGCGTAAACGAGTTGGCCGCATACAGAGCGGCATCGGCGCAGGAAAGCGGGATCAGATCGCCCTGGAAGAGATCCCGGAGACAGGCAGCAGCAGCTGGCGTAAGCCCATCAAGATAGGCTAAGAGAAAACGGCGTCCCGGACCGAAAGCACACAGGACGGTATCGCGGTGATAGTGGGCTTCATTCCTGAGTTCGAACGGAATAATTTCGGCATCTGCCACACGCTGTTGTAGTTCACTCAGGACCGTAAAATCGGAGCGAAATCCGTAGACTCGCTTGTATGGAGGTAAACCAAAACGCAAGCGGAAACGCTGTCGCTCAAGGCGGCCGTACGTAAAAAGATAATATGCCCCGGCTGGAAAGAAATCAGCTTCCCCTTCGAAGCGTGCGTTCACGAGCATCGGACAGAGGCCGTACTGTTCGAGACATTTTTTATATACGGGCTGTTCGCCGGCCCGGGACGGTAAAAGATTAGACAAATAAAAAGTCTTGCTACGGAGAGGGATAGGCGTATCTAGAGGGAACACAAATCCCGCATTAGCTGAATACACGAGCCCCGGCAGCTTGGGATAGGACGGTATAACGAGTACGCGCACTCCAAAGCGACACAACGTGCGAGCGAAAGCGTGCCACTGGGCGATGGCCTGCTCACGATCGACTCGCTTGCGTCGTCCCCAAACAGTTCGTGTGTGCGGATTGGCTCCACCACGAATTGAAAAATAGGTCGGGTCGCCCATAAGGACGATACGGCTGCTTGTCATCCGACTTACAAGAACGGAACCGTGCAGACCTCTGCCCCCTCTTGTATGTCGAGCGTCTGCAACGTTTCCGCCGAACAAAAGAGGACGGATGTTGCTGATTGGGCAGATTGGGGAAATTCGGCCTGGACACGCGCCGCACAAAAGCCCTGGGCACCTTCCCAACCGATCAAGAGGTCTTGGGCTGGCCCGGCTTTCTGCCCAAGATCTTTTGATTGCTTCATGGCAAGGGAAGACGGTTGAACCGCTGCACGAGTTGAAGCTGTGCGATCTTAGCCCCGTAGTACGGCCCGCCATCAAATGGGTCAACATGCCCCAGAAAATGCAATCCGATTTTCCCCAGAAGATGGACTGCCCCTTGTGTCTCAGGCCCAACCTGACCAAGCTGTGCCTGAACTGCATCGGGCAACATACAGGTATACAGCGGAATTGAGGGGAATAGGGTATCAATAGACTCCTTATCCTTAATGCTGAGCTTGTCTGCCTCACAGAAACTTAATCCTGTCACGCGTCGGCCATAACATTCCCAAAAGAGGTTCCCTTTTTCCGGTGTTAAGGGCGGAATCATCTCAGCCAAGA
>CAUZQN010000444.1:0-3636 GCA_963581605.1 uncultured Binatia bacterium (SeqCode) | reverse complement strand
AAAAAACTTTGGCTGCCGGGTTTACCACCGTGCGTGATGCTGGCGGCGCGACGCGGGAGATGCGCGAGGCGGTTGAACAGGGCTATATCAATGGCCCCTGGCTACTCTTGAGTTGTGGGATCCTGTCGCAGACGGGCGGCCACGGGGATTTTTCTTCCTCCAGCGGGAGCAGCGGATATGGCCTGGCCTCGTGGGGTATAGGCGCACCATCCGCCGTGTGTGATGGCGTCCCAGATGTCATCAAAGCCACCCGTCAGCAGCTCAAGGATCTGTGGTCTCGGCGACCATCTCGGCACGATCGCCGAGGGCAAGTGGGCGGACATGATTGTGATCGACGGTAACCCGCTCGATGACGTGCAGCTCTTTGCCCAACCTGACAAAGTTGTACTGGTGATGAAAGAGGGCAGGCTGGTTAAAGATGTGCTCTCCGCTGCCTAAGAAACTGGAGGAGTCTGCATGACACGCATTCTGACCTGTACGGCTGCACCTACTATGCTGGGGCTGCCGCAACTCATCCAGAATCAACGCTTTGGTGCAAATAGTGAGATCGCGCAGTTGTCGGGATCGGCCTTAACCGAACGGCTCCTAAAGCCCATCCAGCGTGCTGAAGAACTCGGCATCGATTATCTGTTGGTCGCGCAGCGCTGGTGGGGGACCGCCCAGGAGATCGAAGGGTCAACATATGACTGCATGGCGATGACGGCGTTATATGCGGCCCAGACCAGTCGCATCCGGTTGATCACCGCCATACATCCGGGCTTCTTCTTGCCCGGCCCGATTGCCAAGTGGGGCGCCAGCATGGACCGGCTCACGGCTGGACGCTGGGCCATCAATGTTACCTCCGGCTGGCACGAAGCCGAGTTCGACATGTATGGCGCGGACTGGATCGAGCATGATGAGCGCTATGCCCGCTCGCATGAATTCATCCAGGTTTTGCGCGGGGCGTGGAAGCATGAAGTCTTTTCGTTCGACGGGCGGTTTTACCAGGTGCAGGACCTGCGGATGGAGCCTCGGCCTTTCTCTCCCGCTCTTGAAGTGTTTCAGGGTGGGCAGTCGGCGGCCGCTATGGACATGGCCGCTCAGCATTCCGACTGGATGTTTCTCAACGGCGGGCCACCCGAAAAAATTGGGCGGATTATTGAGAGCGTCCGCCAGTGTACGGCCCGTACGGGCCGCCAGGTACGCTTTGTCTTATTTGGCATTCCCGTATGCCGGGCGACTGATGCGGAAGCCGAGGCCGAGATTGCCGCCATGGTGGCTGCCATAGACCCCAGCATGCATGCCCGGCGCCGTCCCAGGGTGAGCGGTGCACACGGCATGTGGGCGCCGAGTGAGGATAAGCTCACGCAGCTCGATTCCAATGAAGGCTTTGCCTCACGTCTTATTGGGACGCCAGATACGATTCTGCGCCGGATGCAAGACTTCCACCACCTCGGCATAGATTGCTTTCTGCTCCCTCTGCATGACAAACTGTTCAACCGTGAGGTCTTGCCAGCACTTCGAGACCTCTAACAGCGTCCAATATGCCTGGATACCTGCTTGTGCAGGTATGACACAAATTGATCGTTGTATATTCGCGTTCCTACTTCGACAGGCTCAGTACGAACGGGTCTTTCCTCGAACGTAGCTATTTCCTCTCACCCTAAGGACAATAATAGATAGTCATTAAGGAGAAACCGTATGAGTTGTTCTCCGCTCCATTTCCTGCTTTTACCTCTTTCGTGAAGTTTACCGAAGGCTTTGACACAGCTGACCTGAGAGACGCAAAGGCGCTGTTAGAGGAACTTGCACAAAATGGCTAGCAAGAGTCTGCCACCACCTACATCGCAGATTGCAGATATGGTTCGGAGGATTGTGCACCACTGCGATCCGGACCAAATTATCTTGTTTGGCTCGCAGGCGCGTGGAACGGCCCACGCTGATACAGATGTCGATTTACTAGTCGTGATGCCAGTTGAAGGGTCCAAGCGAGCAAAACGGGTTGAGCTACGCTGTGTCTTGCATGATATCCATATTCCTAAGGATATTATCGTGATCCGACCCGAGGAGTTCGCGCAGCGCCGCAATATTGTAGGGACGCTTGTCTGGCCAGCCGTGCGAGAGGGACAAGTGCTCTATGCCCGAGCATGACGAAGTACTGCTGATCATCCAGCAATGGGTCCAGAAGGTCGAGAATGACTTGCAGACAGCGGCCTATATGTTGCAGTTGGGAGAAGACTGTCCGACAGATATCGTCTGCTTCCATGCTCAGCAGTGCGTCGAAAAATATATAAAGGCGCTCCTTGTCTTCCACGAGATTGAATTCCCCTGGACGCACAACCTCGGCGTATTGACCGCTCTCCTACCTCAGGCAGTGCAACCACAGCTATCCCCAGAAGAACAAGAACTATTAACAGATTATGCAACGACGGTCCGCTACCTTGGGGACTATGAATTGATCCCTTTGCCTGAAGCCAGACGGGCGATACGCCTCGCTCGGCAGGTCCGGCAAGCAATACGCAAACAGCTACCCCGCCGAGCGACGAGACGGCTCTCTCCACAGGGCAGGAGAGGTCAGAAATAGGCTGAGAAAAGACACAGGAGGAGGGGTGAATTTTTACGACGTTGTCGATCAAGTTGTTGAGCAACTCAAGAAGAGGGGGCGGGTATCGTATCGGGCGCTACAGCTCGAATTCGATCTGTCCGCTGAACATCTCGATACACTCAAAGAAGAACTCATAGATATCCAGGAGGTGGCCATCGACCGGGACGGAAAAATGCTAACCTGGATCGGCGGCGGAGCGTCAACCCCAACATCGCCCAAACCCCAGTCCCTAACACCCAACGCCCAATTCCCCGCCAGCTATACGCCCCAACACCTGCCCGAACGCATCCGGGCGGAACAAGCGGCGATGGAGTCTCGCGGCAGTGCCGACGGCGAGCGCAAAACCATCACGGCCCTGTTTGCTGACCTCAAAGGCTCCACAGTACTCATCGAAGGCCTCGATCCCGAAGATGCTCGGGCGATCATCGATCCCGCTTTGCAACTCATGATGGATGCCGTGCATCGCTATGACGGCTATGTGGCCCAGGCGTTAGGCGATGGCATCTTTGCGTTGTTTGGTGCACCCATTGCTAATGAGGACCATCCGCAACGGGCGCTGTATGCGGCGCTTAGAATGCAAGAGGAAATGCGGCAGCATTCCGACCAGTCCCGTCTCAAAGGTGGCATCCCCTTACAAATGCGCGTTGGGATCAATACCGGGGAAGTCGTTGTCCGTTCTATCCGCAAAGACGATCTCCACACCGACTACGTTCCAGTGGGGCACTCGACCAACCTCGCTGCCCGCATGGAGCAAATAGCGACGCCCGGCTCGATTGTCATAAGCGAGTATACACGAAAGTTGACGGAGGGCTATTTCGACCTCAAGGCGCTGGGGGCGGCGGAGATCAAAGGCATGGAAGAGCCGCTCAACGTGTATGAAGTGCTCGGCGCTGGTCCGCTGAGCACCCGGCTCCAAGTCTCAGCCAGACGAGGGCTGAGCCGCTTTGTGGGCAGGCACCCTGAGATGGAGCAATTGCAGCAGGCACTGGAGCAAGCGAAAGCGGGCCACGGCCAGATCGTGGGGGTAATGGGAGAGCCGGGGTTAGGGAAGT
>CAUZQN010000443.1:0-3637 GCA_963581605.1 uncultured Binatia bacterium (SeqCode) | reverse complement strand
CCTCAGCCCAAATCTGTTGGCCTTGGATAGTGTTGTGGGCGATGCGGTCCATCACCAACGAGCGCAAGGCTGCCTGATGCGTACGAAGTTTCACCTGGTCCCCTCTGTATTCCTCACCAGCCTCACCACCCCAGGTGGATAGGTGGATACCCCGCCGCATCAGCCGTTCTCAGACAGCCGTCCTCTGGTAGGTCGGGAAAAGAAATGCGGTTGCTAGGAATACCGCATGTCGAGCAAGGCGGTCAATGCTCCCTTGCCTGTCCGCGCGAACGGGTTGTTCTAAGGGGCGTCTATCAACAGTGTAATAATGATTAGTCTTGTATGAGCTGCAGGACGGCGGGCCATAATTCGCGGGCATGAATATGAGAGCGGTACTCGGTGTTGAGCTCTTCTAGGAGCTGGACAATATGCGGGTAACTTTCTCGGTCACCATTCCAGTCCCCAGCCTGCTCGACGATTTTTTCGAGGAATCCGTGCAGGCTGCCGAGAATGCCGGGCTGTTGTTCCGTCAGCACCTTGAGGAGCGAAACGTGGTTCAACACGAGTCCTGGTCCCTGAATCAACCAGCCCCCGAAGCCTGCTTCCTCTTCTGCTGACTGCTGCCACCAGTGCAGCCAGACAAAGGCCAGGAGAATCTGCTCTGGATACGGTAAGAGGTAGAATGTTGCGGCCCAGCTCGGCGGAATAGGTAGAGCAGGTTGGGCAGAGTGGGCAGGTTGAGCAAATTGAGAAAGCTGGGAGAGTTCGCGCTTGGCGCTGGGGTTAGTGCTGAGCGTCAATTCTTCCCAGTGTTGCCTGGCCTGCTGGAGCCGGACGTCCAGCGTCGGATGGCCTGTTTCCCAGCTAAAGAGATAATGCATACCTCTTGCCTACACAGAAAAAAGGGCGTCTCGGCTCCTCTCTCCCTGCGTCTATGCTTTGCCAAGCGCGGCTGAGATCCGCTGCAGCGCAGTCTCAACGTTTTCTCGACTATTAAAAGAACTGAGCCGCACATAGCCTTCACCGCACTTGCCGAACCCGGATCCCGGGGTGCATACTACGCCGGCTTTCTGCATCAACAAATCGAAGAACTCCCACGAGTCCGTATCGGTTTTAATCCATATATAGGGCGAGTGTTGGCCGCCGACACACTGGTAGCCCAGCCTGCTGACAGTCTCCCGAATCAAGGCCGCATTACCGAGATAATAGTCACTCAGTTCATGGACCTGGGCTTTTCCCTCGGGCGAGAACGCCGCCTCAGCCGCGCGCTGGATGGGATAGGCGACACTATTGAACTTCGTTGATTGACGCCGATTCCAGAGCGCATGAAGCGCATGAGCATTGCCTTGTCTATCATACACCCGGCACGCTTTTGGTACGATTGTGTAGGCACACCGCGTACCCGTAAAGCCAGCAGTTTTTGACAAGCTCCGGAATTCTACAGCCACGCCTTTGGCTCCGTCGATTTCATAAATGCTGTGCGGCAAACTGTCGTCACGGATAAATTCCACATAGGCGGCATCGTACAGAATGAGGGCTTTGTTCTCGCGTGCGTATTCTACCCAGGGACGTAGCTGGTCTTTGGTCACCATGCTGCCGGTTGGATTATTAGGAAAACACAGATAGATCAGGTCTACTTTTTCCTGGGGTAAGTCCGGGACATAATTGTTTGCCTGTGTGGACTCAAGGTAGACGAGTCCCTCATACCGGCCGTCTTTCCAGGTTGCCGTCCGGCCTGCCATGACATTGGTATCGACATAGGTCGGGTAGACCGGGTCTGGAACGGCAATGCGAATGTCCGCAGAAAAAAGTTCTTGGAAGTTCCCGGAATCACACTTCGCACCGTCGCTCACAAAGACCTCATCCGGGGTCAGGTCGACGCCGCGCGGCTGGAAATCTCCCGCAACAATGGCTTCTTGCAAAAAGTCATAACCCAGCTCGGGTCCATACCCACGAAAGGTGGCATCGTCGGCCATTTCATCAATGGCTTTGTGAAAGGCGGTGATACAGGCGTTCGGCAGGGCACGGGTCACATCCCCGATCCCTAACCGAATGATGGTTTGGTCCGGATTGTTGGCTTGATAGTCTTTGACACGCTTGGCAATGTCGGAAAAAAGATAAGATGCCTGAAGCTTGAGGTAGTGTTCATTCATCGTAATCATGTTGGATGTCCCCCTCGTGACATACCCTGTGACAGAAAATGTGGACAAAGAGAAGGGGATTCTTCCTCTTGCTACACGGAAACCTGAACTCGGAGCAAACTATTGCTTCGGAGGATGAGGCTTGAGAAGGAGATGCTCTGCCCGCGTTTCCCTGGGACTTTAGAGATGCGGAATAACCTCTTTCGCCAGAAGCTCCAGGTGTTCCATGTCGTCAAAAGCCGGATTGAGTAAGAGGTGCTGCGCCCCGGCCTGGACGATCTCGCCGAGCTTGTTACGACACTCATCCAGGCTGCCCCAGACAGATACCTGCGAGGCCATGTCTGCATTTTTATACCGCACGCCAAACCATGCACGCAGGCGTCGTTCGGCACGATCGCGGTCATTATCAATGGCGATATAGACCCGTTTCGAGATCGTAAACGTTGCCGGGTCACGGCCGGCTTCGTCCAGGAATTGGCGCAGCATGTGTATTTGTTTGACAAAATCTTGGGTTGAGGATGAGCCGGCACCCATCCAGCCATCGCCATGCCGGACTGCCCGTTTGAGCGGTTTTTCCTGGCGCGCTCCAAACCAGATGGGAGGATGGGGTTTCTGGATCGGCTTGGGTTCCATAGCGATATTTTCAAAGTTCCAGAACGTCCCGCTCACGGTGGCTTTGGGTTCCGTCCAGAGGGCTTTCATGGCCTTGATGCCCTCCACAAACCGTCGCGCGCGGAGTTCGCTCGTATAACCAAAGATGGATTCCGGGACGTGGCCGCCTATGCCGACACCGACCGTGAGCCGGCCGGCGCTCATATGATCCAAACTCGATAGGCTTTTGGCAAGCTGGACCGGATTGCGCAGAACTGTCAGCAGGATAGACGTACCCAGCCGCGCTTTTGAGGTCAGGGCGGCAATATAGTTGAGCAGACTGACTGGTTCGAGAATGGGGTAGTCGCTGACAATCGTCTCTTGCACCCACAGACTTTCATACTCTAGGGCTTCTGCCCGTTGAACGAAATTCCGGATGAAGGCCATATCAATCGGAGCATCAAGCGGCGTGTCGGGAAAGACTTGAGGAACAGAAATACCGCACGGAATAGAACTTGTTGCCATAAGTTATTTCTCCTTTACCGGCATGACTGTTTTGAAGTGACCCTTATCATGTCATACTGAATAAGAGTACAGGACGATATCTGCTATGTCTTTACCCGAGGAGTTGATGCGGCTCTTGAGTGATTGCCAAATGAGTCGCCAATTTTGACCAAAGGCAGGGAGCCTGTCAGGAAAAGGACCTGGGAGACTGGACCCTAGTGGTAGTGAGCGGAAAAGACCAGACCAGCGCTTAAGAGGTCTGAGTGGGCAATAATAGAGGAGCGCCTATCTCACTCAAGGAGGACTAAGCCGATGGGCCAACTCTCAGCTCCCGTGATAGCCCTAAGCCCGTAGCAACGCGAGACCCTGGCAGCGATCGTGCGCAAACGCACGAACCCGCAGCAGGTAGTGCTGCGGGCGAA
>CAUZQN010000442.1:0-3645 GCA_963581605.1 uncultured Binatia bacterium (SeqCode) | reverse complement strand
TTCTTCTTTGCGGTTGTCTGGCTCTTGGCAAGCGTCCGCTTCTTGGCGGGTGCGCGTTTTGCCGATGCCGTACGTTTTCTCGCTGGTTTGAACGCCATTTTATTACACGTACAGGTACCAACCTGATGCAGCTCGATGACATTATCAAAAGGGTCACGGACGAATACTTGATCCGAGTTTTTGCCGACTAGGCCCTGAATGCCCCAATACGAAATACCGCGCTTATCGAGTTCTTTGCGTGCAGCTTTGATATCTTTGACGGCAAGGGCGACGTGGGGCAGGGTGGGATCTTCCTTTTTGGACCGGGCCAGCGGCGACTTGCCTTTGGCTCCCATCAGATGAATCTGGGTTGTATTTTTCCCCTCGCCCACATACATCCAAAAGCCGGGAATGGATGGAATATTCGGTCGCGCCGGATCTGTACCTAATCCCAGGACACCAGAATAAAACTCGCGCGCCTTCTCCGCATCCTTTTGTGTGTTCCCAATCCGAATACCATGATGGTGCAGCTCAACCACTTCAATCGACATACTCAATCCTCCTTCAAATGGGTAATATTGTTGCTTCTGCTATAGCATAAGAGCTGAAGGAAGGGAAAAGCGTGTTTCTTGGTGGACCCGAGTGAGGGCCTTGAGGACGAGTGACAACAGGCTACAGAATAGTGTAGGCTACGGCTGAAGAAAAATAGCAAACCGTGCAGAATACATAAGGATACTCAATACGCCGCGTTTCCCGGCCAGAGGTATGACCGCAGAACCGGGAAGCGCAACGAGGTAAAAGAGCTTCCTTGCTGTTGCGCGGAAAGGAATACTAAGCCGTCTATGTCTTCACAAAAATGTGCAACACCCTCCACTCATCTGGAGATTGTCAAAAGCCCCTGGACGCCTGCCGCAAAACAGCAAACGCTCGAGAGAGAAGTGCTGGGGCATTACAGCGAATATTTCAGTCGGGCCATGACCACGCGCAACTGGTCACCGTGGCAGGATTTCTCACTTGAAGAGATGAGCCAATTCGGGGGCCGGCTGGGCGAAGAAACCGCCAACTTGATAGAAGGCTTCCTGGGAGTGGAAGAATATGTTGCCGACTACGTGCGGGCGGGGATTGAGCTATTTCGCCACAACCGCACCCGGCGGAATATGCAGTTGCAGTGGGGGGCAGAAGAAGCACGCCACGGCATCGCGTGGGAACTCGTTTTACAACATTCCGGGATGCGCACGGAGGCTCAACTTCAGACGTATCTCGGCAAGGTGCAAGAATCCCGTTGGGATGTGGAACAACATCCAGGTCTCGACACCCCGCTCGGAAGCTCTGCCTACGCAATGGTCCAGGAGCGAGCGACCTATTATAACTATCAAGAAATGCGTGCGCGTATTCGTGAAGAATACGGCCTGACGCCCACACCGACGTCTCAAGAGCGAGAACGTGGACATGAGATCGGTGCTTCGGAAGCCTTTCGCATCGTCAGCCAAGATGAGATCACACATCATGCTCTCTTCCTGAAGATTGTTCAAAGCTATATCAAATACTTCCCGTCGCTCGCGTTTGAGACTTTAAACAAAGTATTTCTCGGATTCGAGATGCCGGCCCTGCGCGTTATTCCCAATGCACGTCTCTATCTCCGCGCCGTTTTGCGCACCAAGATATACAACGAGGAGATCCACCGTGAAAAGGTCCACAACCCAGTGCTGAAAGCCTTGGGGCTGGAGGACAATGATGCTTTTGAAAAGGCTGTTCAATCCGCCCGCCAGCTCCCTGATGATCTCGGCCCGGATGGTATTACCCTCAGCCGGACAGGTGAGTGGATTGTCGGCTATAGCCAACCCGCAGCAGCTGCTGGATCTTGAGGGTTAGTTTTTTGACCTTCTCCCCAGGGTCAAAATCAACCCACCCGCGATGTTTGCGGCGATGCTAAGAACGCCTAACAAAACGCTCCGAGGCACATGGGTAATGCCCTAGCCCCCTCCCCCTGGATTCCCGTTTCCACGGGAATGACCGGCTTTCTTGTGTCATACCTGCGCAAGCAGGTATCCAGGCTTCCGGTACAAGACTGAGTTTTGTTAGGGGCACTAAGCGCAATAATCGTCGCATAAGCAGTCCGGACCGGATTATCGTAATACGGAGCAATTTCTACTGCCTGGCCTGCCGTTTCCGCATTGTATTCGCGGACGATACGCTGGACACGCTCGAAACCGTTTTTCGGTTCGTAGCGTGGTGTGTCTTTCGACAGTTCGAGATAGCCGTGGATGATAATATTCTGTCCTCTATCCGCTTCAACGAATGGAAAGACGAGGAACGGGGTTACGATCCCGATGAAAACGAGCGCGAATCCTACCCATTTCATAGTATCCTCCGGCTCTTACAATAATCCTGCTCTCGATACGCTGATCTTCGTCATAAGCGTCATAAGAATGATGTATTTTTATTTTCTTGCAATGATTTCTCTCTTCGGCAAATTTGAAAACACCAGGTATCTACGTCATTAGCGTCGCGCCGCTACCGCAACCCCGACAATAACAATCAAACCGCCGACAAGGTGAGGCAGGGTCAGGGTCTCGTCGAGAAAAACGTAGGCTATGCCAATAGCCATCACCGGCACCAGGTTAATAAACACGCCGGCCCGACTTGGGCCAAGAATTTCAACGGCTTGATAATACCAAAAATGGGCAAAGGTCCCGAGCGTGCTTTGATAGACAATCGCCAGCCACGAATCCCAGCGCGTTTCCGCAAACTGCCAGCTGTCCCATTCTGTCAACCAACAGGCGATGATCACATACGAGGCGCCGGCAATATAGGCATACGTTGTCGCGGCGAGGGGGGAGACCTGCTGCATGAGGTGGTGGCCATAGGTGGTATAGGCCCCCCAGGCAAACAAGGTCGCGATGATGATGAGATCGCCTGGGTTGTACTCGTTTTGGATAATGACGTGCCATGAGCCGCGCGCAATAATGACCACTACGCCCACAATGGAGATGCTAATGCCGAGGAGCATGGTGGACGACAGTTTCTCTTTCAGAAACAAGACCGCCAAAAGGGCAATCGCAATAGGTGAGGCGGCATTGAGCAGTGCGGCGTTGGTCGCCGTCGTTAAGCGCAGCCCCTGGTAACTCCCTGCTACAGAAAGCAAATAGCCGGTAAATCCTAAGAAGAGAAAACTGCCGACCAGCCGTGGAGTCCAGGCGATGTTCGAAGCCTCAGGGCCGCGCTTCCGCTGGAGATAGATGAATAAGAGGACCGCGCCAATGCTCAAACGAATGGCGGCAAGCGTAAAGGGCGGAATACTGCGCAGGGCTATTTTCCCAGTTGGAAACAAACCCGCCCAGACCATGGTTGTCAGAACCATGAGAAGAAGGCCGCGACGTTGGGCTGATAGTGCCATTCAGAACGACAAGGACCGAAATATAAAGGGATCGATACAGACCTAACGAAACGCTGGCATGACCTCTTTGGCGAAAACGCGTACGGCTTCTCGATCGTACAAACCGGGACGGCGCAGGTTGATAATGAAGTGTGTTACGCCAATATCGATATAGGTTTGAAGCTGCCGGCGAATGTCGTCGGTGCTGCCGGCCAATACGGTCTGACGTGCCTCGTCCTCGGTCATCCCCCGCATTTTCATAGCGCGTTGCAGCATCTTTTGCAGAGCTT
>CAUZQN010000441.1:0-3654 GCA_963581605.1 uncultured Binatia bacterium (SeqCode) | reverse complement strand
CCATCCTTGCGAGTGGTTTGCCATTATCAAGCGTGAGGGAAGAGGAGCAAATGGCGTGCCGAATTGAGCGAGTTAAGAAGCGTAGTGATTTTAAGAGGTTAGAAATTGTTCCAAATATGAAATCAGAAATTTTTTGTCACTATCTGTCGTAATTGTGACATTTAATGTCCATCAGCATGTATTTCTGAATGCATTTCTGATTGCCTTTCCCGGTTAAGATCTTTATAAAATGGCCCAAGGAGGGGAGAAATATGCCACGAGAGAGTCGCGCGGAATACGGAATAAAGTCTGAAAAAAACGTCCCTGCTACCATGCGGGATGGGACGGCGTTGTATGCCGATGTCTATCGACCTGATGCTGAAGGGCAGTTCCCGGTTATTTTGCTTCGCCTACCGTATGGCAAACAACTGGCAGAAGTCTTTGGCGACCATGAGTATTTCCCCGCTCGTGGTTATGTGGTCGTCGTCCAGGACGGCCGCGGTCGGTTTGAATCCGAGGGGGAATATTATCCGCTCATCGATGAAGCACAAGATGGTTATGATACGGTCGAGTGGGCGGCCTCGTTACCGTACGCAAACGGCATGGTCGGCACGCAGGGCCAGTCGTATCTTGGGGCAACGCAGTATCAACTTGCTCCTACCCGGCCACCGCATCTCCGGTGTGCTTTTCCCGTGTCTGCTGGGGCAGATTACCATCAAGGGTGGGTATACCACACCGGCGGCGCCTTCTCCCTGGGCTGGCAAATACCGTATGCCATATTCCTCGCCCGCAATACGATTGATCGCAAAGGAATAAAGGACCAACTCTGGCCCAAAGTCAGGCCAGATCTTTTGCGTTCGATTAATTTCGGCAACCCGCTCTCCCCAGAGGCATACCAACGCCTGCCGCTCACGTATTGGGCCGATCTGCTTGAGGAGGTCGCGCCGTATCTGCGCGACTACCTGACTCATCCCGACGATGGGCCGTATTGGTGGCCGATTAATATTGAACGGCAGCATCACAATGTCAGCATTCCCATGTACCACGTCAGTTCGTGGTATGACATTTTCCTGCGCGACGCGCTGGTCCACTTCTGCGGTCTGCAGTCGCGGGCCATGACGCCGGAGGCACGGGGGGGGCAAAAACTCCTTCTTGGGCCGTGGGCACATCTTTTTCCCTACACGGCCCCGATTTCCGGTGGGACCGGCGATATCGATTTTGGCCCGAATGCCGCTATTGAGCTGCACGACGTCCAGCTGCGTTGGTTTGACTATTGGCTCAAAGGGATAGACACCGGGATTGGTGAAGAGGCGCCTATTCGGCTGTTTGTGATGGGTACCAATCAATGGCGGGATGAGTATGAATGGCCGCTGGCGCGCACTCGTTACACGTCGTACTATTTCCATAGTCAGGGCAACGCGAACAGTTTGAACGGCGACGGAGGGCTGAGTGCTGAACCGCCCCAGGATGAACCAGCGGATCATTATGAATACGATCCTGCTACCCCAGTTCCTACATGCGGCGGCAATACCCTCATTATTCCGGTTGGTGTAGGAGATCAGCGCGAGGTCGAAAGCCGCCGAGACGTTTTGGTGTATACGGGCAACCCTTTAGAAGGAGCGCTTGAAGTAACCGGGCCGCTCAAGGTCGTCCTGTACGCTTCTTCCTCCGCAATCGACACGGACTTCACCGCTAAGCTGGTCGATGTCCGTCCGGATGGCTATGCCCAAAACATTGCGGACGGAATTTTGCGGGCGCGTTATCGTGAGTCGCTGAGCAGTCCGACACTGATGAACCCGGGAGAGCCGTATGAGTTCACGATAGACTTATGGGCGACCAGTCATGTCTTCTTGCCCGGTCATCGGTTGCGGGTAGAGGTTGCATCGAGCAACTTCCCGCGTTTTGATCGCAACCTGAATACCGGAGGTGATCAGGCAACCGGGACGCAGTTCCAGACAGCGCAACAGACTGTTTTGCATAACAGTAAGTTTCGGTCTCATATTTTGTTGCCGGTTATTCCGTCGTAGTCTGCCACTGACCAGCACCGTACGGGTTACATACATCCCATACTCACCAGCGTAGGGGCGAGGTAACCTCGCCCCTCCACATACCCAACGGATTTTTTGGTTGTATGTCTGACATCCTCCCTCCCGATGCGGAAAAAGCGGCCTCAGTGCGGGCGATGTTTGATTTGATCGCCCCACGTTACGACAGGCTGAACTGTTGGCTTTCCCTCGGCCTTGACCAATACTGGCGCCGGAAGACCATCCGAACTATTGCCGTTTGTGCTGACGATGTGGTTGTAGACCTTGCGTGTGGAACCGGAGATTTGAGTGAACTTGCAGCAGCAACTGGTGCCACAGTCATTGGCGTTGACTTCGCCCGGAATATGCTCGTCGGTGCAATGCGGCGTCGGATCAAAGCCACTTTTGTTCACGCAGATGCGAATGCATTACCTCTACGGTCTGCATCCGTTTCGGTTGTCTTGTCCGGCTTTGCCTTACGGAATTTTGTCTCAATCCCAAGAGCATTCCAAGAAGCAGCGCGCGTTCTCAAACCAGGCGGCCGATTGGCTCTGCTTGAGGTCGATACGCCACGCAATGCTTGCCTGAAATGGGGACACAGCTTCTATTTTCAGCGTATCGTCCCCATTCTCGGCGGTCTTGTATCAGACGGGAAAGCCTATACCTATTTGCCGCGATCTGTAGTGTATCTGCCGGAGGAAGTCGAGCTGTTAAAGATGATCGGCGCGGCGGGGTTTGAGCGCGTTGTGAAGCAACGTTTATCAGGCGGGGTCGCACAGCTCATGACTGCAGTACGAAAATGCAAGGGACGGTGAGAACCATCCATGTCTAACCTCCACCGCATAAAAGAAATTTTCCAAACGGTCGATCTGTATGCCAGGAATCGATGGCTAAGGAAAGCCCGGTTCGTTTCCCTTTTTGCGGCTGAGAGAAGGAACGAGGCGCTCTAGCACGTGTGGAATCTCCTCGCACGGCACATCTTCCAGCGCCCTCCCACAGCAACAAAGCGCGAGTAGAGCACGCGCCAGAAAGGAGAAGTGACGAGGGAGGACTACAGAGTTTCTTCCGTTTCATTGTGGGGTTTGACAATACAGGCACGATGCCTGGTCTTTCATGCATATGCTCCTGTATCTGATGTATCGTTACTGCGCTGCTGACGAAGCGTGGCTGGGGGCAGCTTCATACCTGCATCCCTGTCGCCCAAATCGCCTCGTCCTTTACCTGCAGCAGAATACGCGGCAGCGGCCGCTTGGGTGGTCCGGCAAGTGGCCGGCCATCGTTAAGCGCAAAAAAGCCTTCGTGACATGGACAGTGAAGCTGAATGTTGTTTTCCTCATACCAGCCAAGTGGATTGAGGCAGATGCCCTTCATTTTTCGCGAGCCGTTCAGGACGTTGGACAGCAGAATGCGGTTGTAGTTGCCGTAGGGCTCAGACCCAAACATGGTGATGACAAAGCGGTCCGGATCACGGGCGAGAATTTCCTCGACCACTCTCGCGCCTACCCTGCCATTGCCGATTACGACCAGTCGTTCTTTTGGGGCGTTCGCCATTTCCCTGTCTTCCTGAGAGCTGTACCCTGCATTCATTGTGTGTTGGTGCGTCGTACTAAGTGTGCCTAACCGAACTGCTTGGAGTACGTTGTCAACGCCC
>CAUZQN010000440.1:0-3654 GCA_963581605.1 uncultured Binatia bacterium (SeqCode) | reverse complement strand
GAATGTGGTGCGCGGTAGGTTTCCCTCCCCCGATGAGAAAAATGTCGCGGGCGCCCAGGATGGAGATGCCGGCGGCGGTGGCGCGACGCATGGACTATAAACGGCGTTTCGACGTAGTAGGGTTCGTGGATGACTTCGATAATCTGTGGCGGCTGTTCGATCACGATGATGTCCGGCCCTACTGCAGCGGCCGATTCGACCGGCGGGGCAGGCGGGATAAAATCGACCGCCGCCTGACGAATAATAGCTTCGGCCCCATCGGCAGACAGTGTTAAGCGCTGCGCGGTCGCGGCGCGCCGCGCGGCAACCGCAAGCTGGTCGACGGTATCAGAATCG
This sequence comes from uncultured Binatia bacterium (SeqCode), assembly GCA_963581605.1. GTDB lineage: Bacteria > Desulfobacterota > Binatia > Bin18 > Bin18 > Bin18. The sequence goes on along the minus strand of CAUZQN010000440.1, from coordinate 3,318 downwards.
AGCGCATGCGCGACTTTCCAGCCTCCAGCAGGTTGTATCCCGACTCCTCTGAGAGGCCCGAGCGCGTCGCTACTCCCGTTCTTGAGGAGGCCGAAATCTACCGCTATCTTCTGGGCAAAGGATCCTTGGCTGCGCACGGAATAGTTGTGGCTTGGGGCGATGAGCAGCGGCGATGATGTCACTTTTGTCACGGAAGAGGAAGAAATATAGACTGTTACGTGATCCTGGTAGGCTGCTGGGATAGTCACCCGTTCATCTACAATGTGGATAACGCCTCTGGTGTCGATCCAGCGGTATAAGTCCGCTGCGGCCTCAGCGACGGGTCCCAGACCGGCAAGACAGACGAGGCTTATAAGACGGACGCTCCAGAGAAAAGGCCGCTTCCACATGGCCTCCCATTATAGTCCAGCTAGAGGAGAAACCAAGCCGCTATTGACCAAGCTACGATCACATTGCAGATTGAGACACATAACTTGGCAGATTGAGACACATAGCCTGGCAGATCGGGGCACCCAACTCGGCAGATTGAGGCGCATAACTCGACGTGTATCACCTCAGGACGTTCTCTCAATAATATGGATGAACTCATTCGAAAAGCTGATATTCTGCTTGAAGCCTTGCCGTTTATCCGTCGTTTTTCCGGCAAAACGATCGTCATTAAATATGGCGGCCATGCCATGGAGGACGAGGATCTCAAGCAGAACTTTGCGGAAGACATTGTGCTGCTCAAATTTGTGGGCATGAATCCCGTCGTCATCCATGGCGGTGGTCCGCAAATCGGGCACATGCTCAAGCGTCTGGACATTGCCTCCAGCTTCGTGCGGGGCATGCGGGTGACTGACGCTGCGGCCATAGAAGTCGTGGAAATGGTTCTGAACCGCGTCAACAAAGAAATTGTGACATTGATCAATCAACACGGGAGTCCCGCCGTCGGCCTGAGTGGGAAAGACGGTGAACTCGTGGTTGCGCGCAAAATGCTGCTTGATAGAGACGAAGCGGGTCAAGACGCGCAGCACGACCTCGGCTTTGTCGGAGAGATTGTCGGCGTGAATCCGCGGGTGATACATGCGCTGACCGTGCAGGGTTTTATTCCCGTGATCGCGCCCATCGGCATTGGCCAAGCTGGGGAGACATTTAATATCAACGCCGATCTTGTTGCCGGCAAAGTGGCCGAAGCGCTCCAGGCTGAGAAATTTATTTTGCTGACTGACGTGTCAGGCATCAACGATAAAGACGGCAATCTGATACCGGCCGTCTCCGCAACACAGGCCCAAGAACTCATCGACGACGGGACCATCAGCGAGGGCATGATCCCGAAGGTGGAATGCTGCATTGCCGCCTTGCACGGCGGGGTACACAAAACCCATATTCTGGATGGTCGGGTGCGGCACTCCGTCCTCTTAGAGATCCTGACCAAAGAAGGGATAGGGACCGAAGTCAGCCGACTGCCGGTTTAGATCCTTTTTTGCTCCCGATTCTAGCTCTTGGCAAAAACAAGGCGCAGGTGTATACGGATGGACTTCCGCTGTGTTTCTCGTGTTTGTACAGACTGGGCGCGGAAGATTTTTCGGGAGATTTTTTGAACGAAGCAGCCAGGGGGAAAAGACAATGGATATGACGAGTCAGGAAATCATCGATCTCAATAATAAATATCTGTGTTCGACCTATGCCCGTTTCCCGGTTGCTTTCGTGCGTGGCGAGGGCTGTCGGCTGTGGGATGCTGAAGGCAAGTCCTATCTGGATTTCTTTGCCAGCTTGGCGGTGCTGAACTTAGGCCAGTGCCATCCGACTGTGGTAAAAGCGGTACAGGAGCAAGTCGCGACCCTGACCCATATCTCCAATCTGCATTATATTATCCCCCAAGCGCGTTTGGCGGAATTACTGTGTACGCATTCGTTTGCCGACAAAGTCTTCTTTTGCAACAGCGGTGCGGAAGCGAATGAGGCCTCGATTAAACTGGCTCGTAAATATGGGGTTGAAAAGCGCGGCGGCCGGTACGAGATCCTGACGGTGCTGGGATCTTTTCATGGCCGCACCATGGCCACCATTGCGGCCACTGGCCAAGAGAAAGTCCGCCAAGGCTTTGGGCCGGTGCTCGAAGGGTTTCGCTATGTGCCGTTTGGCGATCTGGATGCCATGGAGTCTGCGATTTCCGATAAAACCGTGGCGATTTTAGTCGAACCGATTCTCGGTGAGGGCGGGGTCGTTGTCCCACCGCCGGGCTATCTCAAGGGGCTGCGTGAGCTGTGTGATCGAAACGAGCTGCTGCTGATACTCGACGAAGTCCAAGTCGGCATCGGGCGGACAGGCACCCTCTTTGCCTATGAACATGAAGGCATCACGCCGGACATCATGCCGTTGGCGAAAGCGTTGGGCGGCGGTGTCCCTATCGGTGCCATGCTGGCCAAAGCGGACGTGGCGGAAAGCCTCAGCCTCGGTTCGCACGGCTCAACCTTTGGCGGGAATGCGATTGCGTGCGCGGCCGGTGTTGCCGTGATCGAAACCTTGCTCAACGACGGCGTGCTCGATAATTGTGTGGAAATGGGCGCCTATTTCTTGGGGAAGCTGCACGCTCTGAAAGAGAAATTCTCTTTTATTAAAGAGGTGCGCGGTCAAGGCCTCATTCTGGGAGCCGAGCTTGATCGCGAAGGCGGAAAGATCGCGGATACCTGTCTCAGCGAAGGTGTCATGATTAATTGCGCTGCGGGGAAAGTTTTGCGTTTCCTGCCTCCGCTGATTATCACCAAGGAAGAAATCGATGAGGGCTTAGACATCGTAGAGAAAGTGCTGGCCCAGCAATGAAACGTGACTTCATTAGCATTGCCGACCTAGCCCAGGCTGACCTTGGGGAAATCTTCTCTCTTGCTCAAGGACTCAAGGCCGACCGTCAAAAAGGCCGGCCGCATCCTATTATGGCCGGCAAAACGCTGGCCATGATTTTTGAGAAACCGAGCTTGCGTACCCGTGTCACGTTCGAGGCCGGCATGGTCCAGCTCGGCGGCTATGCGATTTATCTCTCGTCTCCGGACATCGGCCTCGGCACCCGAGAAACCGTGCCCGACATCGCCCGGAATCTCTCGCGCTGGGTCGACCTCATCATAGCCCGGACGTTTTCTCACCAGGCGATTACGGAACTCGCCCAAGCGGCAACCGTTCCGGTCATCAACGGCTTGTCCGACTTACTCCATCCTTGCCAAGTGCTCGCGGATTGTCTCACCTTGATTGAGCATCGCGGTAGTCTGGATGGTCTCAAAGTCGCCTTTGTCGGTGATGGCAATAATATGGTGCACTCGTGGTTTAACGCGGCCGCGAAATTGC
>CAUZQN010000439.1:0-3657 GCA_963581605.1 uncultured Binatia bacterium (SeqCode) | reverse complement strand
GTTGAAGACGGCCTGCGCGCGGTGGCGATTGCTGAGGCGTGTTATCGATCTGCGGAAACAGGGCGGTCACTCGCCGTGGGATAGCTGGGTCAATGATCAAAACTTTTTCAACCCTTTCTATCCTTTGTTGACATCGTGTACAAAGCACCCTAGGGTGAACTCCGATTCATTATTGAATTTTGGTTCACCACTATCGGATTTATCTTATGAGCGCAGTCACGAACATCAACCGCTATCAACGTCGCCGCGAGCAGACGAAGCGGGAGATTCTTATAGCTGCGCAAAAAGTGCTGGCGGCAAAGGGCTACCACGACATGAAAATTGTCGATATTGCCGCCGCAGCTGACATTGGTGTGGGAACGTTCTACGTCCACTTCGCGACCAAAGATGCCGTATTCCTAGAATTGGTTGAACAAACGGCACGAACCGTCAAGACTGTTATCGATCAAGCCTGGGAACAAGACTACGGCGTAATCGATAAGGTGCGGACTACAAACCGGTGTCTTTTTGCGTTTGCTCAAGACCACAGAGAATTGTTTAAGATCGTCTTCGGCCATGGCAATGCATTCCACGAGATGTTGCGTCAGGTGTATATGATGTTCATCCACGATACTGCTGAGCGGGTACGCGACGGTATGACCCAAAAGGTGTATCGCCCGGTGAATCCGGATATTGCGGCCAATGCCTTAGTCGGTATGTTTGCCCAATCCGTGTCGTGGTGGGTTGAGCGAGAGACACCATCAGCCGAGGAGATGGCCGACGAAATGACCGCGTTTATGTTGCATGGACTGGCGTGTAGTCCGTCCCGGTCCATGTCGTAGTTTGGTCCAGACGGGTTCCCCTCCTTTCTGCGTCTGGACCTCGCAAGGGAGGTAATTCTCCCCTACCTCCCTTGCCCTTCCCCCTTACAGTGAATCCTGGAATACTGTTGACGGTATGGATGAGCCGAAAGAGCGCTTGGTCTTCGCCGATGCGGAGCGGATTCCCGTTCACTTGATTTCTGGTTTCCTTGGCAGCGGCAAGACGACGCTCCTGCAGCGCCTGCTCGATTATTGCCTTGTCCAGGGACTCAAGCCCGCCGTGATGATGAATGAGTACGGCGAGGTCAGCATCGACGGTGAGCTGCTGCGTGGTCAAGGCTATTCCATTCGAGAGATGACCAACGGCTGTATTTGCTGCACCATTGGAGGAACGCTGGGACTCGCGCTGCAAGACGTGGCAGCGTTGAAGCCGGACGTGATCTTCATTGAAGCAACCGGGTTGGCAGATCCGGTCGAGCTCATTGATCAAGCCACTAAAGAAGAAGTTTTACCCTTGGTGCGGCTCGCCTCACTGATTGCCGTCCTTGATCCGGTCAACTTCAACCGGTTGGCCGAAGAGATCCACTCGGGTATTCGGCAACAGACTGTGCTGGCAGACGTGGTTTTGCTGAACAAGCGTGACTTGGCTGACGAGCACACCTTAGCCCGATTAGAGGAACGGATTCGTCAGCTCAATCCGCGCGCGGAGATTATCCGGACTGAACGTGCTGAGACCGACTACGCTCGTCTCCTCAACCGGGCAGGCGAGATCGCGCCTGCGCTCGCCTCCCAGGCGAGGGCCTCCCAGGCGAGCGCCTCGCAGCGCCAGGCTCCGGTTCACGACCATTTTCACACCTTGACGTATTTATGCGAAGCTCCACTCGTACGAGAAAGATTCGAGCAGATGATTTCTTCTTTGCCGGACACAGTGTGGCGAGCAAAGGGGTTTGTGCGGCTTACGGACTCTGATGAGCAGTGGATGTTCCAGTATGTGGCGGGAGAGTTCGACATGGAATGGCTAGATCTATTACCCGAACCGCCCGAGCATGTGGTCTTTATCGGCAAGGGCTTTGACCGTGCTGCTCTACGGCGGGCCCTTGACGAATGTGCACTTGCCTCACCGCCGCAGCCATGAATCATACACAAGTCACAATAGGGTTCGTTGTGGGGACAAGATCAAAGGAGGGGCCGCATGATTTATGAAGTACGTACCTACCGCTTGAAACCAGGCACGTTGGCCGAATGTGAACAACGCTTTGCCGAGGCACTTCCCAATCGCGAGCCGTTCTCCGCGCTGGGAGCCTTCTGGCATACCGAGATCGGCCCGCTCAACCAGATCATACACGTCTGGCCGTATGAAAGCTTACAGCACCGGACTGACGCCCGCAGCCAAGCCGTGCAAAGTGGGAAATGGCCACCGCCGATAGGTAAATTTATCGAGCATATGGAGTCCGAGATCTTCCTGCCTGCAGCCTGTATGGACCCGCTAGGCAAACGTCAGCTTGGTCCGATCTACGAGATTCGAACCTATATGTTTCGGCCAGGCAGCCTGTCGACCGTCCTGGAACAATGGGCAAAATCCATTCCCCAGCGCACCCAACTCTCCCCGCTTGCCGCCTGCTGGTATAGCGACCTGGGCGAGCTCAACAAGTTTGTCCATATATGGCCTTACCCCAGTTTAGAAGAGCGCACGCGCATCCGAGCAGAAGCCGCCCAACTGCCCGATTGGCCGCCCACTATCGGGGAGTTTCTCATCAGTCAGGAGAGCAAAATTGTTCTGCCTGCAGCGTTTTCGCCCATGCAATAGATCAATATCTGGGGAGGACTTCTGTTCGAGAGCAACGTGAAAGAACACAACCTATGAGCTGGGAAAAGGAAGATCACTCAATGGGGATAGGTAACCCTGCGAACCCTTTGACTTTTCTAGCTTTTAGGCTTCGGCCTATTGCGCAGAATCGCGCAACGCCACGCACGATCCGCAACCTATCCGCAACCAAAATCCTGCACTGAGGAGGTCTGGAATCTCGACCTTTCTCCAGCTACCATAAGCTCAATGAAGGGGCCTAGTCACCGAAAGGGCGCTGTTTCTCCTGCCCGCCCTGGCCCTCTTGCCTCAATAAGGGAGCGAACCTGACAGGAGAGAGGACAGTGGATGTTCGATCCCTTCCGAAAGAGCTTGAGAGTATTGAAGAGCTCCAGCAGCGTATTGAGGGTTTCACTCATCAAAATTCGGCCTGCGTAAAGGAGCGGCAGGAACTGTACGGGAAGTTGGTGCAAGCTGGCGAATTACGCTTCTTGCTGGGTGCCACAGTACACGCGCAGGACACACATCTATTCCCCGCCATCAGTAAGGCACAAGAACGCGAGGAGAAGTGGTACCGGAAAGAGTGGGACAATATTGAGAAGCTTCAACAACAGATTCGGGAGCATGATCTCGTCCGCAGCTTCTCCGCCGAAATCGACTTTTACGAACCCGAAGAGGTCGACTGTCCTCACGGTCGTCGCACGAAGAGATGCCTGTCTCTTCACTATAAGGTGATAGTGCTACATGGGCTCCGGCAACTCCCGCCGCCCTTCGGCGCCAAATTGAGAAAGAGAATCCACGACCTTGGTGAGGAACTTCGAAGGGTAGGCGTTGATCCGTCAGAGCAGACCCCTGAAAATTTTTGTGGTCCCAACTTCGAAGAAAATATCTTCCCCTCGCTCAAACCGCACGCCAAGCCCGGTCGCCCCGGCATTTCACGTCGAAGGCGATACCTTCTCGAAGCTGTAATCCCGCACCTTGATGATGCGGGAGTCAGTCTCTCAAAGAGCTGCAACTATCTGTTCGATATTCTTCGGTACTGTTTTGGTGAGG
>CAUZQN010000438.1:0-3667 GCA_963581605.1 uncultured Binatia bacterium (SeqCode) | reverse complement strand
CCCACCGATGAGCCCGGCAACCGGCCCGGACATCAGCAGATTGACCGGACGATAGGCTGCGCCTTCGGTTGTGGCCACGCCGCCGACCGACGTCATCAGATGCAGTCCGCCATGAATGCCCTTGTCGGTAATGGTCTGATCCAGGCGCCTGACATACCGACTGATCTGTGGGCCCACATAGGCGTTAAGACAGACCGTACTAAACCCCTCGTACTCTCGGTACTGCGGCAGCACTTCATGCCGGACGGACAGATAGCAGTCCGGATATTCCTCCAGAATGATTTCTTTGGTTCGTTTCTCGTGGGTCGGGTTGAGAAACGAGAAGAGGTAGCACACCGCAATAGATTCAACGCCTTCGTCTTTGAGCAAGCGTACGGCCTGACGGACTTCGTCTTCGTCAAGTGGGGTGAGCACTTTACCCTGAGGCGCAATGATGCGTTCCGTTATAGGCCGCCGGTAGCGACGCCGCACGAGCGGATGCTTCTGCCACGGTACGTCTTGATACAGACTAAACGACAACGGCCGCTTGTGGCGCGCGATGTGGAGAATATCGCGGTAGCCTTTGGTGGTGAGCATGCCGACTTTGGCCCCAGTATGTTCCAGCACGATGTTGGTGGCCACCGTCGTACCGTGAAAAAAATGATCAATCTGCGCCGGTGTAATTCCTGCGCGCTCACACAGTTCATCCACACCTTGGAGCGTAGCCAGGGATGGGTCTGCCGGCGTGCTGGGCAGCTTGTGAACGACGACTTCGCCGTCTTCCTCATCAATATAAATCAAATCGGTGAACGTCCCACCGACATCGACCCCAACACGTTTCATCGCTATCCTTCCTCACAACAATAATTCATGCTGTCGCCCTTGTATGTCATTCCGGCCTGGATGGTCAAATGTCTTGCGCCGCAGCGACACGAACTGAGGAACAATGCTAACAACAATCGAACAAATAAACACTGCTATCAATTCCATAGTGTGGGGACCGCCGCTCATGGTCCTCTTAATCGGCACGGGGGTGTATCTCAGTTTTCGCCTGGGCTTTTTACAATTCACCAAACTGGGGTTGATCTGGCGCTCAACGCTGGGCCAATTGTTTACGCGTAAAGGAGACGAAGGGACGGGCGAACTCAGCGCGTTTCAGGCCGTGAGTTCTGCGATGGCTGCGACAGTCGGGGTAGGCAATATCGTAGGCGTGAGTACCGCCATGTATTGGGGCGGGCCGGGTGCGCTGTTTTGGATGTGGGTGACGGCTGGGGTGGGCATGGCAACCAAGTTTAGCGAGGTCGTGCTTGGTATGAAGTACCGCCAGGTCAATGCCCAAAATGGCGCGATCGCGGGTGGTCCAATGTATTACATTGCCGACGGACTGGGGAAGAAATGGCTGGCCGGCGTGTATGCTTTCCTCACCGGCGTAGCCGCGCTCGGCATTGGCAATATGGTCCAAGCCAATACAGTCGCAACGAGCTTGTATGAGACGGCGACGTTCTCCCGACCTCTCGCCGGAGGACTGATCGTGGCTTTGGTGGCTGTAGTCATTCTCGGTGGGGTCAAACGTATTGGACGCACGACAGAATATTTGGTGCCGTTCATGGCCGTGCTGTATTTAGCTGGCGGCATATTTATCCTGTTGCGCTATATCTCAGTTTTGCCTGACGCATTTGCGACTATTGTGAGCTCGGCGTTTACCCCTGCGGCGCCGGTTGGTGCCTGGGGTGGAGCGACGGTGATGATGGCTATGCGCTACGGCATTGCGCGCGGCATCTTTTCCAATGAGGCAGGATTAGGCTCAGCCTCTATCATTCACTCCCAAGCCAAGAACACGCCGGTTGCTCAAGGCTTTTGGGGTATATGGGAGGTATGCATCGATACTTTGATTGTCGCTAGTATCACTGGGCTGGTCATCATGGTCACCGGCGTTCTGGGTGAGCCTGACCTGTCTCCTGGTGTTCTTGCCGCCGCCGCATTTGCGCGCGGTCTGCCCGGCCTGGGGGAACATCTCGTCTTTGTATGTCTTATTCTCTTTGCTTATAGCACCATGCTGACGTGGAGTTTTTACGGGGAGCAAGCCTGGGAGTATTTGTTTGGGAAGATTGCCGTCATTCCGTACCGTATTCTGTTTCTTGTGTTTCTCTATATTGGTGCGATTGGTGCCCTACGGTTGGTCTGGGATGTATCCGACACGTTGAACGGCCTGATGGCCGTACCGAATCTGGTTGCCCTGCTCGTGCTGGCGCGGGTGGTGGTTGGAGAGAAGAAGGCCGTATTAGATTCAGCGAAGTAGGGATGCAGCGTGTGGCGCCCTTTTCTAGATCGGAAATCGCTCCTGCATCCTCTCCCACCACTTGGCTAAAGACGGAGCAGAATCGAACAGTGGTTCGTCACTCATTCGGGTGGCAAAGGTGAAAGTGCCGAACAGACTGAAGTCGGCATAGGTTAAAATCTCGAAGAGATATTCATGCCCCAAGGCGACGGCCTCAAGGTCCGCCAAAACGGCTTTGAGGCGCGGGCGGAATTCGTCGCGTTTGGCCACGATGTCCTCAAGCGTCGCACCCAGCCGAGCCTCGCGGTTCTCACGGAAATAGGCCCGATCTACCGGTTCGATCTTTTCAAAGATGTCGCCCACTATGACGGGAAAGAGAGCCGGGTGCAGCGTATTGTCGATATACATATTAAAAAACCGGCAGGCTTCTTTCATGCCAAGGCCAGGAAAGAGCTTGGCTTCCGGGTACTGCTCTTCCAAATACTCCGCGATTTTCCATGAATCGGACACAACGGTGTCGTGGTCTTTGATGACCGGCACGCGATCCTGGTTCGAAAAAGCCAGTTTGTCCTTGTCGCAAAACCGAATTGGGATAGTCGTGTAGTCCAGGTTCTTATAACGGAGAGCTGCTTTGGTGCGTGCGCAGAACGGACTAAAGCGTACGTCGTTGGCTCCGGTCAGATCGTAGACTTCGATCATAGATTTTTCCCCTCTCTTCGTATAGGAATCGCTTCTCGTCATTGCCAAAAATGAGGCAGAAGTCAAGGAGAATCGGAGGTCGAGCCTGACAGAGAAAACGCAACGATACTCCTTGATACGGCCGTGCTCGTTACTGCGTATCCATGCGTTCGGGATTGGCAATCTCGATCCCCTCGTCCTCAGCTGCTCGAAGTGATTGGTGGTCAGCGCAGACAAATGTCAGATCTGCCTTAGTGCGTTGGCGAAACCACAATGCCGAGTAGAGGTGGATCGCATCAAATCCTCTTAACGCATGGCGTTGGACAAGCGCGAGCAGGTCAGCAACAACGGCATCGGAGACCTCGACAACGACACATTCCTGCCATTCGTGCTGGAAGCTGTCTACGGCAGATGTAAAGCCACGCTCCGTTACTTCACGAACTCTACGTTTACGCGCCAAGGCAGCGAGCAGCTCAGCGTAGGCAACCCGCGAAGCAACAAGGATATTATCCGGGACAAAGAGGCTATGCACCCACGAAGAGCCCGCCTCGGAGTAGTAGCGTTTTACAAGGGCGCTGGTGTCGAGATAATAGATCACCGCCTTCCCTCTTGTATGAGCCGGGAAGCGGGTTTGCCCTTACCCTTTACTGCCGGTGCTTTGGAAAGAAACCCGTGCCCATGAGGGAGTGATACTGACCCCTCAGCGGCCACCGGCCAATTGGCCGGTGGCCG
>CAUZQN010000437.1:0-3667 GCA_963581605.1 uncultured Binatia bacterium (SeqCode) | reverse complement strand
GGTACTTCGCCTACTCCGCGCAGTCCGTACGGACCTTCTGAGGCTGGGACTTCGGTGAGTACAGTCTCAATCATGGGCAGGTCGAGGGCAACCGGACAGCGATAGTCGAGCAGGCTCGCATTTTTCAGCTCGCCGTTGTCAAAGATATACTCTTCATTCAGCGCCCAGCCGATGCCCTGCACAGCTCCGCCCTGGATCTGGCCTTCAACCTGTTGTGGATTGATCGCTTTGCCGACATCTTGGAAGCAGGTGTAGCGCAGAATAGTGGCTTTGCCCGTGTCTGGGTCGATCTCAACATCGGCTACATGGGCGGCATAGGAGTGGGCCGGCTGCATGCGCGTTGTGCTGCCTTTACCGATGATCGGCCCGCTGCCCCAGGCCACACTCTCGCGCGCCAGGTCTGCCAGGCTGACTTCGTTCTGCGGGTCGTTCTTCGCCCAGAAACGCTTTTGTTTATATTCAACGTCGTCTATCGAGACCTTGAGCTTTTCGGCGGCGCGTTCGCGCAGTTGGGACAAAACGTCCTGGCTGGCCTGATGCGCCGCGGCGCTCATGGTGTAAGTAATCCGACTGCCGCCGCTCAAGTCGGCAAAGGGGGCGGTGTCGGTATCGCCCACGGTGATGGTGATCTCTTTGGGGTCAAGCTGCAGTTCGTCTGCCACCATCTGTAAAATAGTGGTCCGAGTCCCGGTCAGATCAACCGTGCCAACAAAGATAGAGACAGTAGCGTCTGGATTGATTTTGATCTCAGCGCTCGAGGTAAATGAACCACCGATCCAGTACCCTAAGGCTAAGCCACGACCACGATTGGCGCCTTCTAGCGGCGTTGTCCAGCACGGATGCTTTTGAATCTCCCCCAACATCTCGGTCAGACCGATGCGGTTGAGCGGCATGCCGAGCGGTAGTGTATCGCCTTCCTCAGCTGCATTTTTCTGACGAAACTCGAGGGGATCTACCCCGATCTCCTCAGCCAGCGCATCCATGAGGGATTCAACCGCAAAGGCCGCCGGCGTTCCGCCAGGAGCCCGGTAGGCTTGCACCCGAGGCTTGTTGGTCAGGACGTCAAACCCTTCGGCTAGCATATTGTCCAGTTTGTACGGAGCTAAGCCCACGAGCAATCCGCGGGAGACTGGCGAGCCGGGGAAGGCTCCCGCATCATAGCGCATGGTCGTAGAAATCGCGGTGAGTTTGCCGTCTTTTTTTGCCCCGGCTTTGACCGTGATAACCGCAGGGGCACCCGGACCCGTTGCACGCAGGACTTCCTCACGAGACACGACCAATTTGACCGGGCGGCTGGTCTTCTGGGCCAGGACGATGGCTGTGGGTTCAAACAGCGCCAGCGCTTTGCCGCCAAATCCGCCGCCGATCTCCATGGGGATAACGTTGAGCTGGTTCGCCGGTAAGCCCAGCAGGGTGACAAGCTGGGTCCGCACGGTGAAATGCCCCTGAGCCGAGGTCCACAACGTCACCTTGCCACTCGGTTCGACCCGCGCGGCACAGGCTTGGGGTTCCAGATACCCCTGGTGGACCATCTGGGTCGTATACGTTTTCTCGACTACGGCGTCGGCTTCTTTAAACCCGGCCTCCACATCGCCCCGGGTATAGACCATGTGCGTGGCAATATTGCTGGGCTGCTCAGATTTTTCTTGGGTGGCCTCTTCGAGCGTGTGCAGATCTTCGTGAACCAGAGGGGTACCGGGCTGCATAGCCCGCAGCACGTCTTCCACGACGGGCAGGACTTCATAGTCGACTTCGACCAGTCCGGCTGCTTCCTCGGCAATAAATGGATCAGTAGCAGCCACAGCGGCCACGACTTGACCGTGATAGCGGACTTTATCTGAGGCCATAACAATCTCTTTGATGGCGCTCATGTCTATGCTGACTTCGCCTACCAGTGGTGCCGTCGCGCCTTTTGGCAGATGCGGCAGGTCGCTGGCGGTAATAACGGCTTTTACGCCGGGCAGGGCTTTCGCTTTGCTGGTATCAATCTTCTTGATGCGCGCGTGCGCATGCGGGCTGCGGACTAATTTGGCCCACAGCATACCGGGCAGATCGAGGTCTGCCCCATAGGTAGCTTTGCCCGTGACCCGTTCCGGGGCATCAACCTTCGCCAGAGACGTTCCGATCACACTATACTCAGCCATGCTGTCCCTCCTTATGCATGCTGCGACAGCGCCTGCGACGCGGCCTGAATCGAACGGACAATTTTGTCATAGCCTGTGCAGCGGCACAGGTTGCCGGAAATCGCCAAACGAATCTCTTGTTCGCTCGGGTTTGGGTTACGTTCCAATAATGCCTTAGCGGACATAATGAAGCCCGGAGTACAGAAGCCGCACTGTAAGCCGCCGTGTTCAATAAACGCTTGCTGGACGGGGTGGAGATTGCCCTCGGCCGCCACGCCTTCGACCGTTGTGACGTCTGAGCCTGCGGCTTCGACTGCGAACACGAGACAGGCGTTGACGACGGAGCCGTTCAGGACGACGGTGCAGGCTCCGCAGTTGCCGTTTCCACAGCCTTCCTTCGGGCCCATGAAACCTAGCTTGTAACGCAGGGTATCGAGCAGCGTTGTGCGTGTGTCTACAATCGTGGTGTGCGGTTCGCCGTTTATGTTCATTTCGATAGGCTGTTTCATGATGTTTACCCCCTAGTTCTTACAATTCTTTCCAGCACCTTTGTCAGCGTTCTGCGCGTGAGCACCTTCACCAATTCAATTCGATACGCGGCTGAACCACGAACATCAGAGATCGGGCTGGCGGCCTGAGCGGCGAGTTCGCCGGCCTGTTCAATAGTTGTTACATCCAAGGCTTTGCCTGCTAAAAATGCCTCTGCCTCTTTTGCCCGGAGGGGAGTAGGGGCAACTGCGGCCAGTGTGATACGGGCCTGCTCACAGGTTTTGTTGTCTGGGCTGAGCTGGACAAAGGATCCTACCCCCGCCACGGCAATGTCCATCTCTTCGCGGGGAATAAATCGCAGATAAGCTGCGCCGGAGTGCGATGCGGGAACGGGCAGAATAATCTCGACCAGGACTTCTCCTTTTTCGAGCACGGTTTGTCCCGGTCCAGTAAAAAAATCTTCCGCAGGCAGCTCGCGTCGTCCGTTTGGTCCTTCGAGCAGTAGCGTTGCGTCATATGACAACGCGGGCGGGACGGCGTCAGCCGACGGAGCCGCATTACAAAAATTGCCGCCCAGCGCCGCGCGGTTCTGTATTTGATATGAACCGACTAAGGCGCAGGCCTCGGCCAGGGCGGGGTAGTAGACGCTGACCGGCTCAAAATTCACGATCTTGGTGCACGAGACAGCCGCGCCAATATGGAGTCCGGAGCCGTTGTAGGAAAGAACGTTTAATTCCGGGATTTTTTTGACATCAACGACCAGGGAAAGGCTGCGCCGGTTTTCTTTCATCTGGGTGATGAGATCTGTTCCGCCGGCGAGTGGGCGGGCCTCGCCATTCGCCTCAGACAGCAAAGCAACGGCTTCTGGTAAACTTTGGGGAGCAGCGTATTCAAATGCGTGCACGATTCGAGCCTCCTTTTCTCAGACAAGAGTATTCCTATCCCCCAGAGCAGGGGAAGATCAAGGGAAAGGGAGTGTGGACAAGTTGGACCGGGCCTGATTAAGTACCCCGATTATTAGGGGGAGTGGGCAGTGGGCGGCGGGATAGACGGGA
>CAUZQN010000436.1:0-3677 GCA_963581605.1 uncultured Binatia bacterium (SeqCode) | reverse complement strand
CATACCTCTCGTTCATTCGAACACTATCAAGGTGGCGTCTCCCGACTTTTCGCCGGGCTGACTTATGAAGAGCTTGACAAACGGAATCTGATTATGATCGGCGACCCAGACAATCTGGTTGAGCGTATTCAGTGGGCCCAAGAATACTTTGGCACCAACTACCTGATTCTCGAAGTGGCTCAGGGGGGTATGCCGCATAAATACGTCATGCCGTCTTTAGAACGTTTTGCCAAATCCGTGATGCCACACTTTCGCTAGAAGATTCAGGATGTCATTGCGCTCAAGTTGGACCGGCTCTTTCGCGATGCCTCTGATTGCCTGGTACAGACGAAGGTCTGGGACAAGGCAGGGATTGGTCTGCATCTGCTCGATATGGGCGGCCAAAGCATCAACACGGCTTCGGCTATGGGCAGGATGTTTTTCACCATGTCGGCAGGATTTGCCGAGCTGGAACGGAATCTCATTGCGGAACGGACTGCTGCAGCCCTGCAGTTCAAGAAGAAAAGATTGGAAGCATATTCACCCGTACCGTTTGGATATCAACGCCAGGGTGACCAGTTTATTGCGCTCAATGATGAATTAGAAACCGTATGGCGGATACAACGGCAACGGCAGAAAGGACATACCTTGCGGTAGATTGCCGGGAGTCTTAATACCCGCAAGGTACCGACAAAGAACGGGCGGACATGGCACGCCTCGACTATCCGTCATATTTTGGGAAATACCCTGTATCAAACGGCAGCGTGATGTGTCGCCTCACTCGCCGTCGTCCAATATCCTGTCGACAACCGCTGCTGCTTAGTACCCTTATGACGGTTTTATTCTTGCGGATCGAGCCGGGGCGCAAAACAGGACCAGTGGCTCTGATCTGGAACTCGGCACTAAGATCCGTCTCTTTGATCAGTTGAGGCTCCGACCGACAGCCGCCTTACTCCTCGCGGTGAGCTTTCCGACTGGCGGGAGTGTAGCCACAAGCGACGGCGTAGACCCACGCGGACGTCTGCTCCTCAACTGGGAGTTGGGCCAACGCTTCAGCCTGGACGCCAATCTTGACCTAGCCGGTCCAACCCAAGGCGTAGACGACTCGCGCCGGGTCTTTGAGGTCCAACCCGTTTTGTCATTGGGAATGTCCATGACCAAACGCTTGAGCGCCTTTGTCGAAACCTTCTCAGCGTTCAAAGATCAGAGTGAGCAGGACGAGTATTCCATGGATGGGGGAATCGCCTATCTCGTGCATGACGACCTGCAATTGGACATCTCAGCTGGCGCGGGGCTCAACGATCCTGCGCCCGATTTCTTTGTCAGCTTCGGCCTGGCCTGGCGCTACTGGTCGCCCTAAAGCCTCTGAAAATCGGCTAGCGGCGGCACTTGGCCCCAGGCAGCGAGACCCTAAAGCAGCGCCGCGTTATACGCTCCAGACAGCGACAGGGCACCGGGGTAGGCTGACCTCTAGGCTGAGGGGATTCGACCGCGTAACTGGGGCTGGATTCCGACCGGGATTAGTAAGACAGCCGCTTGGCGCCGCAGTCGAACTCTATCCGGGGGTGGGGTCATTGGTTCATGGCGAACGAATGCGAGAGTCAGCCGAAACAAAAGATAGAGGAGAGGCACGCCGACATGGGCAACAGCGGCTTGGCCAGATTGCGGATGAGCGCTTCGTTGGGCCGCGAGCTGATCACGTGACTTTTGACGACATGGCCAGACTGTTCCTTTGCGATTATGAGGTAAATGGGAAGAAGAGTGTGAAGGATGCCAGGAGAGGTGTGAAGGCTTTAGCATCCGACTTTGAGGGTCGCCGCGCTCAATCCATACTCCCACAAGACATCCTTGATTATATTGCTGGCCGGCAAAAGGACGGCCTGACAAACGGCTTGATCAACCGAGAACTCGCCGCCCTCAAACGAATGTTCAACCTAGCACTCCAACAGGGAAGGATAATCCGCAAGCCACACATCCCATTGCTGAAAGAGAATAACATCCGGCAGGGATTCTTTGAGTGGACAGATTTCGAGGCCGTCAGGGCACATCTTCCTGAGTATCTGTTAGCGCCGATGACGTTTGCTTATTTCACTGGTTGGCGGCCTCGGGACGAAGTGCTGAAACTTCCCTGGAGGAATGTCGACTTTGAGGCGGGAACGGTCAGATTGGAGCCCGGGACCACAAAGACTAAAGATGGCCGAATCATATATATGACCCCTCAGGTGAAAGAGGTCCTGACCCAAAGCTGGGAAAGAACCAAGCTTCTTCAGCGGGACCGAGGGCAAATTATCCAGCTTGTCTTGCAGAATGAGGGCATGCCCATAGTGAACTACTACAAGCAATGGCATCGGGCTTGCCGTGCAGCTGGGGTCGCTGGTAAGATTCCGCATGACTTCAGGAAAACCGCCGTGAGAAACATGGTCCGAGCTGGGATTCAGGAGCGAGTCGCCATGCAGATGAGTGAGCACAAAACTCGTTCAATCTTTGATCGTTACCATATTGTAAGTGATGGAGACCTCAAAGAGGCTGCAGAAAAGCTGCATTGTGCCCATATGGGCACAATTTCAGGCACAGTGTGCCCGTTGCGCAGCTCTAAAGACAGCGTAAGTTCTTGAATTTTTTTGTTATGCCACCCTAGCTCAGTTGGTAGAGCAACTGATTCGTAATCAGTAGGTCGTCGGTTCGACTCCGATGGGTGGCCTCCTCTAACCCCCTGCTTTTGCAGGGGGTTTTTCTTCTCTATTGTTCTATGGTCTTAGCGAGTTCACCGCTGGTTGCGTATAGGTTGCGGATAGTTGCGGGTGAGTCATCCAGTTTATCGACTGCAGCCTTGTTTCCACCCGGCACCAGGTGTCCATAGATGTCTACTGTCACCTGAATCGAATGATGCCCCATTTGCTCCTTCACATACGCAAGCGATTCGCCCTGCTGTATGAGGAGCGAAGCGAAGGTATGCCGTAGATCCTTCATCAGGATGTGGCGGAAGCCCGCCTTGGTGAGGAGCTTGAGCCACATGCGGCGACGGAAGTTGTCCGAATCCATCATGGTCCCCTCAGCACTGGTAAAAACCCAGTGCGGCATGTCTCGCCAGCCCTTCTGAAGGGTTTCCTTTCTCCGGCTTCGCTGCAATGCCGTCAGCGTTTTCGTCAGTTGCTGAGACATATCAACCCGGCGCCAGTCCCCGCTCTTCGGGGTCTCCAGTTTCCCCTTGCTGAAGTTCCGGCGCACCTCGATGAAACGTTCATGGAAGTCGATATCGCCCCATTGAAGTGATACCGCTTCGCTGAGTCTCAAGCCGGTACGCACGAGGAGTAGAATGAAAGGAAAATGGGCCGGGAAATGCTGCTGAAAGGCTTCCAAGAGATGCGTAACTTCTTCTCTTCTCAAAAAGTTGATTCTTTCCTTTCGCTCTCCATTTTCGGCTCTGATGTTCCGCATCACGCTCTGGCAAGGATTCCGGTCGAGATGTCCGTCCTCAATCGCGTGAGTCAACATCTCACGAAGGGGAGCCAGATATCCTCGCACGGAGTTTCGGGCCAATCCTGCATTGAGCTTATCGTAGATAAACTGTTTGACCTCCGGTCTGGTTATCGTGCGGATGTCCTTGTCTCCGAAAAGCGGTAGCCAGTGCTTCCGATATGCCAATTCGTAACTCACATACGTGGCATCTTTCGTATTGTTCCTTACGTAGGATTCGA
>CAUZQN010000435.1:0-3694 GCA_963581605.1 uncultured Binatia bacterium (SeqCode) | reverse complement strand
CCGAACCATCCAGTTCCCCACGGATCGTTCCATGGGTGAACTCTTTGTTCGAGATGGTGTCCACCGTGCGGACGACTACGCCTTTTGGGAATCTATTGGTCGGGCGCAGGGCGGCAGTGCGATTCCGGCTGGTAAAGAGCTCCGGCTCAATGTCAACCCACAAGCGTCAACCGATCTATCGCCCTTCCGCGCGATCGACCCGAATGCCATCCAATTCCTTCAGCTTTCTGCCTCGCGTGTAAATAACACCAGCCTTGCGCATTTGGGGCATCTGACTGGTTTGCGGGTGCTGTGGCTCTATGACACCCGCATTAGTGACGCCGGCCTGGTCCATCTGCAAGGGCTATCCGGGCTACGCGTACTCAATTTGCGCAGTACGCTGGCCAGCCGGGGTGGCATCGATGCGCTTCAGGGTAAGCTCCCCAAGTGTGAGTTCCGGCGCCCGTGGTGAGGCGAATTCCCTGCGCCAATCATCCCCGAGGGCACGAAAACACGCCGCAACCTCGTCTATGATTCATTGCGGACGTTGATGTTTTCGTATCGTTATCCAACTAAGCCATCCGTTTCCATCCATTTATCCATCCAATTCCAAAGAACAGGTAGATATGGTGAACCTATTTGCACGTCGGTAAACTGCCTTCCTGCATAGGATTTTTCGGCTCCCCTTCGTTTGATGGAGCCATCCCTCTGTCGAATTTTTCTTTCTTTTGGGGTTGGCTAACAGGATCCGTCCGGTTTTCTGCCGTAGCTAACCCTGTAAAAATCAGGGAAAAAACCAAATCAGACGAAAATTCGTACTGGTAATCGCCTCAGCCAAAATTCAGAATAGTAGGCTTTTGTTGAGATTCCCTCACTGGCCCGATAAGAAGATGAGATTATGAAAATATCTGGAAATAGCGTGCTCATTACAGGAGGGGGTTCTGGAATCGGTTTCCAGCTAGCCCTGGCTTTCGTCCAAAACGGTAGCACTGTTCTGATTACAGGGAGAAATGAGTCAAAGTTACAGACTGCTTGTCAGATACTCGGAAAGGCTGAGTACATTGTCTGTGATGTTACCGATGAACGACAAATTAAAACGTTGGCAGAGGAACACGGTAAGAATATCAATGTCCTCGTCAATAATGCGGGGAGACCAATTGCTCCGAAGGCGGAGCGAGTCTGGAACAGCAGCTAAAGGAAATCGACATTGATTTCAGTGGGCCTGTCCGGATGGCTCACTTTTCTCTCCCTTTTCTTCTAAAACACCCTGCGGCTGCTATCGTGAATGTCGGGTCTGCCTTAGCCTTCGTGCCACTTGCCCTAACCCCGAGTTATTGTGCAACAAAGGCAGCAATGCACTCTTGGGGCCGTTCGCTACGCTATTAACTCAAAAATAGTTCGGTAAAAGTGTTCGAACTAATCCCCCCGCCTGTGAGGACGGAAATGATGGAAGAATACCAGGAATTGAACATGATGGAGCCACTGAAGCTGGTAAGAAAATTTATGGATGCTTTTGCGAAGAATAAATATGAAATAACACCTGGGCAAGCTTCTCAACTGAGATTGATGTCTCGCATTGCCCCGGGATTCATCTTCAATGCCCTGAACAAGCAAGTGGGAAAGAAATAAGGAGTTTCTTGCATTACTTTTTGTAAGTCTCGCAAACGAAGGACGTCGGTGGCGGGGTCTCGGTATGCCGGGTTGATTTTGGCCCTGGCTACCGGGTGTATTTTGGTAAAGCTGGGATACAACTGATTCTCCTTCTGGGCGGGGGGATAAAGAAACGCCAGCAACAGGACATTGACGCGGCCCACAAGCTATGGACCCAGTATAAGGCCCGTAAGAGATAGGAAAGGTGAGATGGCTCTGACTCGTGATTTTAAAGACACCGTCATGGCCCGGGCGCGGCGTGATCCCGAGTTCCGGGAAGGGTTGCTGACGGAAGCCCTTGAGTGCTTTCTCGGCGGAGACCTTACGACCGGGAAGATTATCCTGCGGGACTACATCAACGCGACCATCGGCTTTCAGGAGCTTGCGCGTGTGACCGGGAAGAAAGACACGAGTTTGATGCGCATGCTTGGCCCCAAGGGCAATCCCGCCGCTCGCAATCTCTTCGAACTCATGGCGCTGCTGCAAAAGCACGAAGGCGTCCGCTTTCAGGTCACGCCGCAGCGTGAAGTGCTCGAAAGATGCCTCTGAGACAGAGTGAGGGGAATACCCCCCTTTATCTTAAAGGGGGGTATGAGGAGATTTCTCTCAGAGGAGGGGTTCTGCTACTTGCCCGTATAGCCAGGGTTGGTGGGGTTATCGAGCCAGTCGCGGCGCTTGTCATACGGTAGATCGATATACGTTTGCATGGCGAGCAGGCCGTCTTCGGACAGCATGGTCTCCAAGAATGCTGAACTCTCAATATCCAGTCCAGCCGCGAGGTGGGTGTCACTACCCGCATAGACCGCGTGTTTGGCCCGCGCTACCGCGATCGGTGGGAAATTGGCAATCTCATGCGCGATTTCCGTCGCCCGTGCGAGGGCATTATCCACAACTTCGTGTATTAAACCAAAATGAAGGGCTTCGTCGGGTGGGACCACACGCGAGCGGATGACAAACTCAAGCGCCCGTCCGACGCCAATCAAGCGTGAGAGCCGCTGGGTACCGCTGCCACCGGGCAGAATGCCGAGTTTGACTTCCGGAAACCCATATCGGTAGTCGCCCTTTTGTCCAATGCGCAGGTCACACGAGAGACTCAGCTCAAAGCCGCCACCCATGGTATCGCCGTTCATGGCCACGATGATGGCCTTGGGCAAGTCGCTCAGGTTTTTGAGCATGCTGTGATAGCCGGTGGTGAGCGAAGTGCCCGCCAGCCGCATGGCCTCACGATCCTTGGCGAGATCAACTAGCTCTTCCACGCTGTAGTGGGTGATAAACTTGCCTTCCATGGCGCCGGTCAAAACAACGGCCCGAATGGAAGGATCACGCCATTCTTCGATCAGCTTCCATAACTCTTGCGTGCCCTCGGCACAGAAATAGTTCATGGGTGGATTGTTGTACTTTGCGATCACAACCCCCTCGCTGAATTCCGTTTGCCAATAACTCATATGCCGTTCTCCTTCTTTGTGAGTTGGTATTACTGGCTGCATATGCGAGCAGGGCAGGGACGGCAAGGCCCGAAGCCGCGTTGGGAAAAGAATCTCTGGCAAAGAAGGTAAAGAAGGCAAAGAAGGTAAAGAAGGCAAAGAAGGTAAAGGAGGAAAGTAGACCAGCAAGGGGCTCTTGCTGCTCCCGAACGATTGATGCCTGAAACTAGAAGATGTTTGGAAAGTGGAGAAGCCCTGTCATTGCGAGGAGCTGGAGGCGCCGAAGCAATCTCTTTTACCGCCTCAGATTGCTTCGCGATGCTCGCAATGACGTGTAATGGCACGTACGGTGAATTTCAGAACACCCTCAGGGCTGCTCCGTAGTGCCGTCCGGATCTTTGAAACACACAAAGCGCGCAGGTGGAGCGTCGGGCGGATCGAGCAGGACGGGCTCTGAAATGAATTCCACCCCGTATGCCTGTAGCGTTTGTACGTCCGCCTCTAGGTCGCTGGTGAGTAGCGCGATCCGCGCGATCCCCAGGTGGTACAGATGAGGATACGGTGGCTCGTCGTCGCGGGGCTCTTTCCACTCCAGCAGGTCGATGAGCGTCGTCGTCGGTGATCCCTCTAGCTGCAGGAGG
>CAUZQN010000434.1:0-3698 GCA_963581605.1 uncultured Binatia bacterium (SeqCode) | reverse complement strand
TCAGAGCACTGAAGGACCGTGGCTTCTTCATTTTTACGGCCGAAGATAACCCCACTCAGGAACTGAGTGTGAACAGCTCCGGCTACTATATGCATGCTCGGACTTACCTGGGAGAGCGAGCGACGCGGTGCGGATTCAGCGTCAGGTCTCTTGAACCGGCCGAGATGCGGATTGACAACGGTGCCCCGGTACAGGGACTGTGTGTCGTTCTCAGTAAGCCCTCATAATGAAAGGAGAGGGGCTTTCCCCTTACTCAACCGTCTCTGCCGGTTCAGCCAACTCTTCTTCCTCACTTGCCGAAGGCTCGTACGAAAACGTCAGCTTCTCGTCCTCAAAGTCGATCTCGACGTCTCCGCCCTCTTCGAGTTGCCCAAATAAGATTTCATCTGCCAGGACCTGCTTGACCTCAGTCTGGATCAAGCGCGCCATAGACCGAGCGCCAAAGGTCTTGTCATAGCCCTTTTCTGCCAGATAGCGCCGGGCAGCAGGAGTCAACGAGATCGTGACCTTACGTTCGGTGAGTTGCTGGGTGAGTTCTTTGATGAACTTTTCCACAACGCGCTCAATGGCCTGCATGGGCAAGGTCCGGAAATGAACCGTCGCATCCAAGCGGTTGCGGAATTCCGGACTAAAGATCTTTTCTATCGCCTGCTGGTCTTTGCCCTCATTGGAGATATCGCCAAAGCCAATGGCGGCGGCAGACATTTCCCGCGTCCCGGCATTACTGGTCATAATAATAATGACATGCCGGAAATCGGCCTTTTTACCGTTATTATCGGTCAGGGTCGCATGGTCCATGACCTGCAGCAGAATATTGAACAAATCAGGATGGGCCTTCTCAATCTCATCCAGCAACAGCACAGAATGCGGGTTACGCGTCACCGCTTCGGTCAGCAGTCCGCCTTGATCAAAGCCGACATAGCCCGGAGGCGCACCGATCAGACGCGACACGGTATGCTTCTCCATATACTCACTCATGTCGAAACGGAGGAATTCTAGCCCCAGGGTCTCGGCAAGCTGTTTGGCGACCTCGGTTTTGCCCACACCGGTTGGCCCTGAGAACAGGAAAGAGCCGACCGGTTTCTCGGGTTGACCGAGTCCTGCCCGGGCGAGCCGGATGGCCCGGACCAGGGTTTCGATGGCCGTGTCCTGACCAAACACGACGCCCTTCAGATCCGCATCCAGACTCTGCAGGCGTTCCTTGTCCGAAGCGGACACACTGCGAGGCGGTATACGGGCGATCTTGGCCACAATGGATTCGACGTCCGTTTCGCGAATAATCTTCTTTCCGTCTTCCTCTGGAACGGGACGAATCTGGAAAGACGCACCCACCTCATCAATCACATCAATGGCTTTATCTGGTAGAAAACGGTCGTTGATATATTTAGCCGAAAGTTCGGCTGCGGCCTTGAGCGCGTCAGGCGTATACTCTACGCCGTGGTGCTCTTCGTAATGCGGCTTGAGTCCTTTCAGGATTTCAACCGCCTCTTCGATGCTCGGCTCATGCACCTCGATTTTTTGGAACCGCCGTGCCAGCGCCCGGTCGCGTTCAAAATAACTCCGGTACTCATGGTAGGTTGTGGCGCCAATACAGCGCAATGTTCCGGATGCCAGTGCAGGCTTGAGAATATTCGAGGCATCCATGGACCCACCGCTGGTTGCGCCGGCGCCGACAATAGTATGAATCTCATCAATGAACAGCACCGCGCCGGGCTGTTTTTCAAGGGCCTTGAGAACCGCCTTGAGGCGTTCTTCAAACTGGCCACGGAACTTCGTGCCCGCCAGGACAGAGCCCATATCAAGAGAGTAGATCTGGACGTCTTTTAACACATCAGGCACATCGCCTTTGGAAATCTTGAGCGCGAGGCCGTCGGCAATCGCGGTCTTGCCCACACCTGAATCCCCGACATAGATGGGATTATTCTTGCGCCGCCGGCACAGCACATGGATCGTCCGCTCGAGCTCGACTTCTCGGCCGATAAGCGGATCAACCTTGCCGTCTTTGGCCTTTTGCACCAGGTTGGTGGTAAACGCCTCGAGCGGATCTTTGGCACGACGCGGCTCACCTTCTTCGTCTGAAATCCCTTCGCCTTGCCCGGAGCCCGGCACAGACTCTTCGTCGAGCGGAATTTTGGAGACACCGTGCGAAATATAGTTCAGCACGTCGAGTCGAGAGACACCCTGCTTTTCCAATAAGTACACCGCGTGGCTATTATCCTCGCGAAACAGCGCCACAAAGAAATTCCGGGTTTCAACAACTTCTTTGCCTGCGGACTGGACATGCGCAGCAGCGCGTTGCAGGACACGCTGAAACGCTAAAGTCTGCTGCGGGTCGACATCACCGGCTTCTTCGGGCAGCGACTCCAAATTTTCCTTGAGAAACTCTTCAAGATCGTTCTGAAGGGTTTTCACATCTCCACCGCATTGCCGGACGACTTCTGCCACCGTCTCATCGGACAGCAGTGCATGCAACACATGCTCAAGACACAAAAACTCATGCCGCCGTCGGCGTGCCTCGTTGATCGCCAGGCTAATCGTCACCTCAAGTTCCCGACTAATTCGCATTGGAGGACTCCCTGCCGCTCGTTACGCTTCTTCCATACTGCATTTTAAAGGAAACTCGTGCTTTTGGGCTAAGCCCTCCGCGCGCGAGACTTTCGCTTCCGCAACTTCGTAGGTGTATACACCCGCCACCCCGGTTCCCTGACGATGGACGTGCAGCATAATCTGCGTGGCCTGGGTCGCATCCTGACGGAATACGGTCTGGAGGATGTACACTACAAACTCCATAGTCGTGTAATCATCATTGTGCAACAGGACCTTATACAGAGGCGGCTGCTTGGTCTTTTTTTCAGTTTCAGTAATAACGCCGTGGTCGATATCTGTGTCACGATCATGCTGGTCGCTCATAACATCCTCGTGCTGCGCATAGGCCCTTCTATTTCAATATCGCGATCATCAGAGCTGTACAAGCATGCTCCCCGTAGCCCTCAGAAACCCCAAAGGGGAGAGGGGAACCATTTGCCAAAGACAAAGCGCTTCTGGTATCCCTATCTTCACTATCCTCAAGCGCAACGGGCAATGCGGAAAGCGGAAGGCTTTCCCCCACGGGGTTATTATGCATCTACGGAGTTATTATGACAGATACGTTATCCTATAAGCTACCCGAAACAACCTACCCCGAACGGTATGCCATTCGGCTGACCCCGGACCTCACCCATTTTACATTCGCCGGCGAAGAAAGCGTCGCGGTCACGATCAAAGAGGCTACCCAAGAAATTGTGCTGAATGCGTGCGAATTGACGATTCATAAGGTGTGGATCGTCGATGCAGGGGGAAACAGGAGCGAAGGGAACGCCAGCCTCGATGAGCCCACGGAACGGGCAGTCCTGCATTTTCCACACACCCTCAGCCCAGGCGAGTGGCAGCTCCACCTCTCTTTTGACGGTATTCTCAATGACAAGCTGCGCGGCTTTTACCGCAGCAGCTATAAGGACGCCCAGGGTCAGAATACCATTCTGGCTTGCACCCAGTTTGAATCAACCGACGCGCGACGGGCGTTTCCGTGTTGGGATGAGCCCGCCTTGAAAGCCGTCTTCCAGATCACCCTGGTTGTTGATGCAGGACTCACGGCTATCTCGAATGCAGCCATTGTGCGCGAAACCCCACAGCCGGACACAGGGAAGAGAGAAGTCGTG
>CAUZQN010000433.1:0-3710 GCA_963581605.1 uncultured Binatia bacterium (SeqCode) | reverse complement strand
CTGAGCGTCGAAGCGTTAGTGGCCGTGACACTTTCGGGTTTTACCGCGCGCTTTGTGGCCAAGTTCCGCCCACTCCAGCCCATCATTGCCGCAACTCCCAAACTGGAAACCTACCGACAACTCGGCTTAGTCAGAGGAGTCTCGCCTCTTCTGCTTCCAGACACAGCCACAAACCGAGGCGAGATGATCGAGCTGACCCGGCACTTTTTGCGTCAGCATGGATGGCAGGGAAAACGTGTCATTATTGCTACAAGTATTTCAGCTGACCACAACGTATTAACAACAGACATCCTCTAGTACAGGAGCGTCAGCGTAGTGCTAAAGGAGCTTCAACCTGTACCCTTCTCCTCAGCACAAAGGACATGGTATGCTTGCGGGCATGAACACAGGCGAAAGGTGTTACCGGTGGGCGGCCCTATGGGTAGCGACGTGCATGGGTCTGCCGCTCCAGACGTGGGCAGATGCTGATGTCTCAGAAAAAATGCGCTTTGAAACACAAGCGCAGGCAGTCATAATCGGCCACACCACCGAGGCAGATGTTGAACAAACCATACCCGTTCTACCACCCGAGCAGTCCACTCCGTCTTCAAACCCAGCGGAGATCGAGCAGGCCGCTGAACCCGAAGATCTGTTTACAGACGACTTTGAAGACGATGTCGAAGAGGATATCCTGGATGTTCTTATTGAACTCAAGGAAGGCTTGTTGACCGTCGATGTCCAAGACGCAGCGCTCAACCAAGTCCTCACCACCATAGCCGCGCAGGGGAAATTTCGAGTGCTTTTTGTCGATCCGGCCCAACACCGCATTAGTCTCGCGTTCGCAAACCTCCCCCTTAAAAAAGGCCTTGAAGAGTTGCTCAAAGGCCACGATCACATATTCCGTTACAGCGGGAAAAACGGCAGTCTCAGTACGGTCGCTGTGTATGCCAGAAAAACGAGCACGACTCCAACACAATCGTTACAGCGTCAACCCGCTCAGCATACACAGGGTATTGATCCACAGAGTATTGATCCGGATGAGCCGGACGTTGCCCTCCTGTCCGCTCAAGCGCTCGGGAGTCCGGATAAAGACGTGCGTTTAGAAGCAGTTGAGAAGCTGGCCGATCTGGATAATCCGGCAGAAACGGCTCACGTCCTGACTGAAGTACTCCTGAAAGACGAGAACTCCGACGTGCGTGAAGCCGCGCTGGAGTCTCTTGCCGACTTCGAAGATCAAGACTTTCAACGCCACGCAGCAAGTCTCTCCATTAATGACTCGGAACAAGACATCCGTATGCGGGCCGTGGAAATCCTGACCGACATCGAAGACTGGGACACTCTGCGCGACGTAGCCCAAACCCATGACGACCCGGAGATTCGCGCACTTGCCAACGATGCGCTTGAAGACGAACAGTAGACAGTAGGCACCAGGTTTACAGCGACTTCGGACACCAGCACCGAAAACCCCACAGAGCACGAACACGTGCCGGGCCGACAACGGTATCCAGAGCAAGCACACTGGCGACCGCCAGGCCCGCAGGCCACCAGGCACGGTTACTCCGGAATAAGGAAAGAACATGTCACAAACCAGGGCTGTCCTGTTCGATTTTGGCGGAACCCTTTTTGATTATGAGACGACCGCGCCAGGCGAGCGGGTGTGTTTAATTGAGCTGGCGCATGAAGCCGGAATCACAGCTGAGGCCAAGGACATTCGACATGCCTATCGGGCAACGCTCAAACGCGTTTTCTATGAATACCTGCCCCAACCGTATTATCTCCATCGGGATATGTTTCGGGATGCGTTGCTGGGAACAGCAGTACATTTCGGCGTCACATTCACCGCAGAGCAGCTTGCGCGCTATCGGACAAATCAATGCCAGCAGCGTAAGCGCGGCTTTCGGTTGCGGGACGGTGTGACGGAAACCTTATCGGCCTTAAGCCGGCGAGGGCTACATCTGGGTATTGTAAGTAATATCGATAACGATCAGTTTTCGCACATGATGCAGCTGTCCGCGCTCGAGCCGTATTTTGACTCGCTGCTGACGAGTGAAGACGTGCACTCATGCAAGCCGGATCAGGCTATTTTTGCTGAGGCCTTGAGACGTGCAGGATGTTTACCCCAAGAAGCCCTTTTTGTCGGAGATTCTTTGCAACAAGATATCGCTGGAGCCAATCGCGCGGGTATGCATTCGGTGCTGATTTGGTCCCAGTCCGATACAGACCCGCCCCATACTCACGCAAAACCACAGCATGTCATTCGACATATTCCAGAGCTCTTGGATATAGTGGCCTAGCAGAAGAGGAGGCATTGTGATGCGGAAGCTGCTGATTATCAGCTCGGTTCTTGTGGTTATAACCGGATTGATTGTCTTTGCTCTCACCAACCTCAACAGCCTGGTCGCCAGCAATAAAGACCAAATTCTGCAGCAAGTCGAACAAACCTTAGGCCGAGAGGTCGAGATTCAGGAAATTGGACTTACCGTGTGGGGCGGGATAGGAGCACGGCTGACCCAGTTCCGTATCGCAGACGATCCAGCATTTTCTCCCGACGACTTTATCAGTGCCAACGATCTCCAGGTCAATGTTGCCCTCTTGCCGCTGCTATCGCAGGAAATTCAGGTCACGCGCATCATCCTCCACCAGCCGCGCATTCAGATTATTCGGAACGCACAGGGCCGGTTCAACTTCGCCAGCCTCGCACAGGGAGATCAAGCCGCCCAAGAGTCTGCTCCGCCTGACAACGCAGAATCGCCCTCTGCATCGTCCTCCGACGCATCGTCGGCTGCTGCCATTCCCCTGCTCATCGCGTTGGTCGATATCGAAGGAGGCGACGTGCGCTATATCGACAAACAGGACGGTACTGATTTTCGCGTCACCCAGCTTGACCTTCGGGCAAATGACCTGAGTCTAGATCAACCCGTTTTTATCGAACTCGCCGCCGCCGTTCTGGCTGAACAGCAAAATGTGACTATTGAGATCCAAGTCGGGCCGGTCGGTCCCGCACTTGAGGATGCCGATCAGATCTCACAGATCCCGCTTAAAGGAACGGCGGCGCTCAGCCAGCTTGACCTTGAGACGCTGCAAAAAGCGCTGCCCCAAATCGCGCAGCAAATACCACCAGGACTAGGCATCTCAGGCCCGCTCAATCTTAAGACAGACTTTGCCGGTCGAGTTGGAGCGGTCAATCTCTCAAATATAGACCTGCAGGCAACAGTCTTTGATGCGAACGATCCGAACATCCAGGTGAGCGGTAGCTTTGGGCCGGTCGGCACGGAAGTGGCGAATCCGCTCGAAGAGAGTAGCGTGGATGTAGACGTTTCCTTCGGGCCGGTTGCACTTGAGCGTCTACAACAGTTCGGTCCACTCGCTGGCCAGCTTCCTCCGGATCTCAGCATCGAGGGACCTCTATCAGTCACTGCCCATGCAAGCGGCACGCTCAATAATTTGGCTCTGACCAGTCTGCTCGAAGCCAGCAGCAGTTCTATTCGCTTTGGCGAGCTCTTGACCAAGCCGAGTGGCACCAGCCTAACACTCACCACTCACGCCCGCCTGACTCCAGAGGCTGTAAGCTTGCAGGAGGGCAAACTGAACTTCCACACGCTTGAACTGACTGTGAGTGGCACCATCGGACTGGGCAATCCTCCGGCAGTTGATATCACTCTCGACTCGAATCAAGTCGAACTCGCGGATCTCCAGCCTCTCCTACCGCTCCTCCAGGCGTATGGGCTCAG
>CAUZQN010000432.1:0-3721 GCA_963581605.1 uncultured Binatia bacterium (SeqCode) | reverse complement strand
CGCCTCGTCTCCTGGGCTTTCAGAAGCTTGTAATTGCTCCGGACGGTTACGGTCTGAATCCAAGATATTCGTTTTCACAAATCCCGGACACAGCACCGAGACCGTGACCGGTGCATTCTGCAAGGCCAGTTCCTGGTAGAGTGACTCAGACAACGTCACAACCCCATGTTTGGTGACATTATAAATAGTAGCAAATGGGCCGGACAGCAGGCCAGCCATTGAGGCAGTATTCACCACATGCCCTTCGGTTTTCTGGTCGAGTAGAATCGGCACAAAGGTCCGGACTCCGTGAATCACACCCCACAGATTGACGCCGATCACCCATTCCCAATCCGCGAGCGGCTGACTCCAGGACAGCCCGCCAGCTGCAACACCAGCGTTGTTACACACAATATGGACCGCCCCGAATGTCTCCAGCGTCTTCTGAGCCAGGGCTTCGACTTGGTCGGCTTTGGAGACATCGGTCACCACGCTCAAGGTGGTTGCGCCTTGGTCTCGCAGCTCTTGTTCCGCTTTGCTGAGTGCCTGTGCTTCAACATCAGCCAGGACAACCTTCATCCCCTCGGCTGCAAACCGCTCGGTCATGGCTCGTCCAATACCACTGGCTGCCCCAGTGATCACGGCGACCCGATCTTTAAATGTTTTCATATTTCCTCCTGTGCGCTACGACTATCTGCTCGGCTCAGAGTGTAGCGCACCGTTATTCTGGGCTATGGATAGCCTGCCCCGTTTGCCTCTAGCACCAGCCTTACTCCTTCCCACACCCGACGGAGCACACGCTCAGGAAGTTTTCCAATCTTCTCCTGCAAATACGTTCGATCAATCGTCTGAATTTGGGTCACATTGATCACACATGACTTTGGCAGATGTGCCACGCCTTTGCGCAGACGGACATTACCAGGCAAGGTCGCATAGCGCAGCGTGGAAGTGATCGCTACAACCACCACCGTGTTGAGCCGGCTGTGGTTAAACCGGTCGTGCTGCAAAATGAGAGCTGGCCGTCGTCCCCAAGGTTCTGATCCCTCGCCCGAAAAGGTCACCCAGTAGACTTCTCCCTGTTGTATTACCACTCCTCTTTGGTCCATGGGCTCATCCCCAAGAATTGATCGGCCGTACGCTTTTGTTCCGCTACGATGGTCTCATCGGCAAGCAGCGCATCAATCTGGGCGGTGATATCTCGATCCCTTTTGACTCGCGCTACCCGCGACAAGATAGTGGCGATGGTACGACTCCGAGACTCACCCCGGCGCGCAGCAAGTCGGTCAACTGTTTTAAGCACAGGCTCAGGCAAGGAAATTGCGATCTTCTTCATTGGCATGTCTTCATCCTTCTGGTAACCGGCTGATTTGGTATTCCCCCCTGTTCATACCGTTCCTAACACTAGCGTCATGACACAATAGGGTCAAATAGAGGACGGCCCTTAAAGTACCAACCTGAACATCTCGCTTGACAAACCCGGCCCGATGGCAGGACAATCAATCGGACAATTTTGGACACACAGACTACAAGGAGGTCATTATGCTCGGAGCTGTCGCACATATAGGGATCACCGTCCCAGATATGGAGAAAGCCATTGCCTTCTATCAGGATGTATTGGGACTGACGGTGATCGGTGATTACACCATCGAGGGGGAAGAGATTAGCGCTATGGTCCGAGAGCCCGGCACTAAAGTGCGGTCGGTGTTCCTGCGCAACAAAGACGATCGCCGCAGCGCCCCGGTTGAGCTGCTCTACTTCAGCGAATCCGCTGGGCAGGGTGGGCAGCCGTATGCGGGAGTCACCCACAATGGAATTACGGAAATTGCCTTTTGGGTGAAAGATATTGAAAAGACCTACGAGGCGCTACGGAACCAAGGCGTGGAGTTTTATTCGCGGCCCCAAACGTTTACCCTCGACGGCTATGGCACGGCGAAGGCCGTGTATTGCAAGGATCCGTTTGGTACGACCCTCGAACTGATGCAGATGGTCAAGGAGTAGGAGCAGCAAGTAGGACTTGGAGTCTACCGTCGGATTTTGTAGGTAGACCAGGTAGGCTTGAGCAACTTGAGGCGAAATTGGCCGCGCTTATATCGCGCCCTGCGCAGCCAGTGCGTTTATTTCGGCGTCGTTGTAGCCAACCTGCCGCAGGACCTCCTGAGTGTGCTCGCCTAAATGCGGTGCCCCACGCTGGAAGGCCGTCACGCGCTGCCTGCCGTCAGTGGCTACAGAGACTGGGTAAGCGAGATCGCGGCCGAGTTCAGGCTGATGGATCGACTGAAAGGTGCCGCGCGACTGGAAATGTGGGTCATCGATATTCTCCTCAGGAAATCTGACGCTCGCCCACAACAAGCCTTTGGCCTGGGCGCGATGAAACACCTCCTCAGCGGTCATCGACGCAACCAGGGTGTCGATCAGCGCGCTGAAATGCGCATGCGCCTCGGACGCCGAACGCTCGACTAATGCGCGGTAGGCGTCAGAGTCGAGATCGTGCTCAATGCCGGCCTCATTCAGCATCTCGGTAATGACCCGTACATCGCGGCCGCCCCAAAACAAGAATGCCTTGACGTAGCGTCCGTCCTTGGTCCGACGTAACCACGGCGGTGTCCGGCCTGTGCCCGCGTGACGCCCGGTCTGCCGCCGCACAACTTTTTCATTGTAGATGTAGCTTGGTAGAGCGACCTCAGTGCAGGTGCTGACCGTTTCGTGAATCGACACATCAATACAGTCACCGCAATCGCCGCAAGCGCCCTCGCTCGTCAGGTCACGAAAGTTGAGTGCCGCCGTGATCGCAATCACCGCGTACTCACACGCGATATGGTAGGCTTGCCACATTCCGGGAGCGATCGGCGGTGTGTCATAGACGCCGTCGGGCCGCGGATCGTATCCGCACGACGCCATCACTCCGCCCATTGCCAGCTGCGTTAGGTCCGTCATCTTCAAATCACGATAGGGACCGTCGAGCCCAAAAGGCGTGATCGTGCAGACAATGAGGCGCGGATTCGAGGCCTGCATCTCACGATACAGCCTGAGCCGCCGGTCCACGTCGGCTGCCTCGCCAGAATCGATAATGACATCGGCGCGCTGTCCGATACGTTCCAGCACGTCACGCGCTCCTGGATGGTCGACCTCAAGACTGACGCTCTTCTTCCCCAGGTTGTACCGCCAGAAACACAGACTCTGTTCCGGATCGGGCTGTGATGATGCGAAGGGACCCAGACGGCGCGAGTGAGATCCTTGGCGGCCTTCTAATCTGATTACTTCGGCACCAAACGATGCCAGTAGTACGCCGGCGAATTCTCCGCGCTCATCGCCGCTTTCGATGATAACGGTTCCATCCAGGGCCGCGCTCAAAGCTGCTTCAGTACTCAAATGATCCAGTCCTCTCTGAGTTGCGCGATTTCCTCGGGTGTCAGCCCAAGCACCTCGCGATACACGGCATCGTTGTCCTCACCCATACAAGGCGCGGCGCGACCTGGCAGTCCGCCGACTTCGACCAGCATGTTTTGGAACTTGGCGGGAAAATCTTCGATCGGCCAGGTCCCAATTTCGCTGTGGGGTAATGGCACGAAAGCGCCGCGCTCCTTGAGCTGAGGATCACGCAAGTAACGATCGTCTGCCTTCTGCACAACGCCAGCTGGGACACTTCGCTTTTGGAGGCGGTGCATTAGATCGTAGCGGTCTTCACTGCTCGTGAATTCAGCCATCAACCGGTCGAGGTCATCTTCATTGGCTTTGCGTCCAG
>CAUZQN010000431.1:0-3724 GCA_963581605.1 uncultured Binatia bacterium (SeqCode) | reverse complement strand
AGCGCTTAGCCGCCCCTGTATTGCGGCGTTTCTGCACCAGAATATCAAGCGTCTGGCTATCTTGATCCACCGCTCGCCACAAGTAATAGCGCTCTCCTCGGATGCGGATGAACAATTCATCCAGATGCCAGGTGTCGCCTGGTGGTATCAGAAGTCGGAGAAGCAGTGGAGCGATGCGGTATCGGGCGTGTTAGGCGACGACCGTTTCGCCCAGACCACTGGCAAGTATGTCCCGGAAGCCGTCCACCTCCACCGCATGTTTACTAGTATTTGGCCGCCCTCAATCTGCCGTCTCGCTCAGATATTATGGCGTTAGGCGACCGCGTAGGAGAACTCGAAGATACGGTTGCCGGTCTGCAGGCCATTCAGCGCAATATCCCCGGTGTCACACTGCCTGCCGATCTCGACCTTGAGGTCGGGCCAACGCCGAAAGACCTCGTGCATACACAGGGCACGATGAAGCTGTATCACTACCGTCTGCTGAGCGATGAGGTCTACCGAGTTCCGGTGTTATTCGTCATGTCGCTCGTCAGTCGCCCCTACATCCGGGATCTGGCCAAGGGTCAGAGCTTGGTCGAATTCCTGCTGATGCAGGGCTTTGACGTCTACCTCATCGACTGGGGTGTCCCGCGCCCTGAACATAAGGGGCTGCGGCTGGATGACTACGTGACCGATTTCATTCCAAAGTGTATTGAAGTCGTGTCTGAAGATTCAGGCGAGCTGGATGTCTCCATCATAACAAAACTGTCTGGAGTCCATTTAGCCACCCGGTCCCGCCCCTAGATTCCTGTTTCCACGGGGATAACAGTCTTTTTTGTGTCGTATCTGTGTAAGCAAGTGTCCAGGTCTACGGAATACGTATAGAGTTTTATTCGCGGCTCTAAGCATTCCAACACGTCCTGCACATCCTGTATATCCTAGACCGGGACCACATATTGAACCATATTAAGCTGTATCCTGGAAAAACACACAAGACTTGCCTGTGTAACCTGTTTTTGAAAAATTATTCTTAGTCTCAAAACAGGCTGTACAAGAGATGCGTGATCGATATAATTTTGCCAAGAAAAACGCAGTGCAAGAAAAGCGCAGTGAAGGAGGACATGGTGGGAAATCAGTCACATATAGACGCTCCGATGAATTATCTGGTTACTGACATGGAAGAAAAGCCTACCTATTATCTGTGCACCCCACCCCCCGGCGTAGCGCAGCGTAACTCGCGGCAGGTCGAGCACACCATGTCGATTGAGAATGGCCGCGAGCACCTCAACGATATCTCCTTGGACAAGCAAGGCATTACGTTCACCAAGCATGAGACGGCAGTCGAGAATTTCTACGATGCTGAAGAAGTGAAGGCCGTCTACTATCCGGAGGTTGCCGAGCTGGTCAAAAAGATCACCGGTGCCGAAAAGGTGCATGTGTTCGACCACAACGTCCGCTGCAAGCCCAAGAGTGAGCGGGGCGAGAACGGTGCTGACGAACCCGTCAAGTTCGCCCATAACGACTATACGCTCAAATCCGGTCCACAACGCGTGCGTGACCTGCTGTCGGCTGAAGAAGCCGAAGAGCGCCTCAAACATCGCTTTTCAGTCATCAACGTCTGGCGACCGATCCGGGGTCCTGTCCAAGATACACCCCTGGCCGTATGCGATGCGGAAAGCATGACGCAAGAAGACTTTAATGAAACCGACCTCAAATACGAAGATCGGACCGGTGAGGTCTATTCGGTTTCCCACAACCCCAACCACCGCTGGTTTTATTTCCCGAATATGGAACGCAACGAAGCTATGCTGCTCAAGTGCTACGACTCCAGTACCGACGGGCGGGCTCGTTTTACCGCGCACTCCGCGTTTGAAGATCCCACAAGTCCGCCGGATGCCCCAGCCCGTGAGAGCATCGAGGTCCGCACGCTGGTCTTCTTTCCACCTGAGGCGTAAACTGAACGACTCACAGCGTAAGGGGGGCTACACAGCCCCCTTACTTTTATTATCGCTCTGCCCTTCCAAAATCGGGTAGAGACTGACATAAAACAAAGAGCTGCTGAGAGTTTGTCACAACAAGGAGTAGAGTATGGAATTTGGCATTTTCTATCTTCCCGCCATTGGCAATAAGTCGGAACTTCAGGAAGGTATGGCCGGTCGGCGGACCGATCTGTATCAGCGTATGCTGCGCAATCTTGCTGAGCAGGCCCAGTATCTCGACGCACACGGCTATTACGGCATTGGCTTCACCGAACACCACTTCCATATTGAAGGAGAAGAGGTTTCGACCAACCCCATTCTGCTCGACATGTATCTCGGCATGCAAACCGAGAACATCCGCCTGGGTCAATTGGGACTCGTGCTACCGTGTCAGAACCCCATTCGGGTTGCCGAAGATATCGCCATTCTCGACCAAGTGACCAAAGGCCGTGCCTTTGCCGGCTTTGCCCGTGGCTACCAGCCACGTTGGGTCAACACCTTGGGTCAGCATTACGATACCCTGGCCGACAATAATACCGACCCGGAGCGCTACGAAGAACTCAAGAGAGAGCTCTACCAGGAGCATTTTGAAATCATCATGAAGGCCTGGACCAACCCGACCTTCAGCCACTCAGGCAAACACTGGCAGATTCCGCCCAAGGACGTTTTCTGGCCCGCTCACAATGTCACCCGCGAATTTGGCCAAGGCGTAGATGATAAAGGCATCATCACGGAAATCGGAATCGTGCCGGAAACCTATCAAAAACCACACCCGCCGCTGTTCCAGCCGTTTAGTTTCTCAGAGTCCTCGGTCCGCTGGGCGGCTCAAAACAATGTAACTCCGCTGACTATCGTGTGTGACCCGGAGATCTGCGCGGGGCAGTTCCGCGCCTGTCAGGAGGGTGCGGCTGAAGTCGGAAGGAAGTTAGAGTTCGGTCAAGGCGTTGGTCTGGTTCGCGAGGTCATCGTGGCCGACACAGATGAAGAAGCCATAGCACTCGGAAAAGAGAGTGGCTGTTTTATCTGGACCAAGTTCTTTGAGCCGTTCGGCTTTAACGCCGCACTCATGCGGGTGGGTGAGGACTATCATACGATTCCGAATACGTTTGACTCCATGGTCGAGCGTGGGCTGACCATCTGCGGCAGCCCGGATACTGTGAGTCGCAAGTTTGAAGCCATCTTCAAGAAACTCCCGGCTGAATATTTCTGGCTGTACACCTATAACGAACTCGTGCCTCAGAAGGCGTGCATGCGCAATTTCGAGCTGCTGACTGAAAAAGTTCTGCCGAATTTTTCGGATAAGATTCATTAGTCTGTCACTCTGAACGAATGTGAAGAGTCCCTCTTCGGTGCTCAACGGAGAGATTCTTCGCTTCGCTCAGAATGACGATTACGACCTTCCTAGTCTAGTGACCCTTGTATATCCTGACAGATAATGGTGCCTATGCGATGCCTTGCTGTATGGCAAGAGGACGCGTGGCACTAGCGGTAACGCCGGAAGACAGGGCGGAGCTGGAGCGTTTGGTTCCATCGGGCAAGACCCCACAGCGTGTGGCGTGTCGCAGCCGGATTGTCCTGAAGGCGGCGGAGGGACTCCCCAACAAAACGATTGCCGCCACGCTGGGCACCTCACGCCCACCGGTGATCGCGTGGCGCAGGCGTTATGAGGCCCAGGGCCTGGCGGGATGGCTCCGTGATCGCCCGCGCGGCAAGGCCTTTGCGGCGTTACCAAAAGACAAGGAAAGGGCGGTTGTGGAGAAGACATT
>CAUZQN010000430.1:0-3726 GCA_963581605.1 uncultured Binatia bacterium (SeqCode) | reverse complement strand
TTCAGGCAAATCTCGCGGGTTCGGCTTTGTCGAGATGGAGAGTGAAGAAGAAGCCCAGGCCGCCATCGAGCGCCTCAATGGAAATGAATTCCAAGGCCGCCCGCTCACGGTGAATGAAGCTCGACCGCAGGAAGAACGCTCGCCTTGAAGAGACGACGATCGTCGCTGGTAGGGAATACAGGGAATGGGGCGAAACAGACGAATTACTGAAACATGCACCAGCGTGCACCCGGCAGCAGAAAATAGGCAACAGTAGCCCGCTAGCGAGAGGTAGAAGTGCGAAAAATAGCCGCAAAGAAGAGCAATGCAGCTCAAGTAAAAAACGGCGATACGGTTTGGGTGCACTATACCGGGAAACTGGAGGATGGGTCGGTCTTTGACTCATCGGTTAATAAAGATTCTCTTGAGTTTACGATTGGCCAGAAGCAGGTTATCCCCGGATTTGAACAAGCCGTCATTGGGATGAGCCTCAACGAGTCCAAAACTGTTGTTATTCCAGTAGATGCAGCCTATGGTCCGCACCGAAAAGATAGAATTGCTCGAGTCCCTCGTAGCCGCTTCCCTGCTGACACTGCCGAGTTGAAAGTCGGGCAGCGTCTGAAACTTAAACAGCACGGTGGACAATCGGTTGCTGTCACTGTGCTCGATCTTTCTGACTCAACCGCTACCCTTGACGCAAATCATCCGCTGGCGGGAAAAGATCTGACTTTTGATCTCGAATTGGTTAAGATCGTTTGATCTGCATAAAACATCGTTTAAAAAGAAAAGGGTCGCTCAGAGTAGAGCGACCCTTTCTTGTCGAAGCTCCTCGGGTTGGACTCGAACCAACAACCTATCGGTTAACAGCCGATCGCTCTGCCAATTGAGCTACCGAGGACCGAGCAACTGAGAATGACACAGGAACAATATTAGCAGGGTGTTGTAGCAAAGGGGAATGCGAGTGTAAAGCCGGAATTACATCTCTCGCCGGCCTTCAATCGCTCGCCCAAGCGTCACCGCATCTGTATATTCTACATCACCGCCCATGGGGATGCCGTAGGCAATACGGCTGACCTGGATACCCAACGGTTTGATGACCTTGGCCAGATACAATGCGGTCGCTTCTCCTTCAACATTCGGGTTCGTTGCGACAATGACTTCTTTGGTTCCGTCACGTCGGAGCCGCTCTAACAGCGGGGCAATCTTCAAGTCCTCAGGACCTATACCGTCAAGCGGGGCTAAGACTCCATGCAGGACATGGTAGAGGCCCTTATATTCATGCGACCGTTCAACCGCCATCAAATCGGCCGGGTCCTCAACAATACAGATAGACTCAACGCTGCGCTGGGGATCACCGCAAATAACGCACAGGTCGCCCTCGGCCAACCCGAAGCACTCTTTGCACAGCGTTGTCTCTGTTTTTACTGCCCAGATCGCCTCGGCTAGGCCTTCCACGTACTCCCGCCCAGCGCCGAGGATAAACATGGCGAGACGAGTGGCGGTCTTTTCTCCAATGCCAGGCAGCCTGCCCAGTTCTTGGACAAGACGAGCCAGCGCGGGTGTCAGCATCATACGCGACTCACTGTATACCGCCTTGCGCTATGCGTTCAGCCCGGGAATCTTCAGGCCGCCGGTGACTTTGCCCATTTCATTGGCCATCATTTGTTGCGCTTGACGAATACCCTCGTTGACGGCTGCCATAACGAGGTCTTGCAGCATTTCGACATCATCAGCAGAAGTGACAGCAGGATCAATGCGTAGGGAAACGAGCTCTAGTCTACCGTTGACAACCGCAGTGACCATATTGCCACCAGCGGATGCTTCGACAGTTTTTTTCCCAGCGTTCTCCTGAATCTGGGCCAATTTTGACTGAAGCTGCTGGGCTTGCTTCATCATATCTCCCATATTTGCCATACTGTATCCTCCATAAGTGATCTGGCATAAATGCTCGCTAGAATGTCTAATAATGCCTAACCAGGCTAGTGTGTTCTGTGCGATCGCCGTTCCTGGACTTCTCCACCAAGGATGTCCAATGCGGTTTTGACTAACGGGTCTTCGGCAGTTTCGTGTTTTTGATCCTTCACCCCTGACGACGCGGAAAGTTTTTGGAGGGCCGACGGCTGGCCACCTTTTTGCACTACCACCGTCAGCTGACGTCCGAAAAACTGCTGCGCCGCAGATTCCAGGACCGTCCGATTTTCTTTGCGCAACAGCTCCTTTAGATACGGGTCTTTATCCACCCCAATCTGCAAAGTTGTCTGCGTCAAGTCAAGTAAATGCCCCGACTTCAGAGCAAAAAAGAGGGAGATTTTCTGTTTCTGAACGGCGGCAAGAAACCCGTCCCACTGTTCGCCTTGTTCCAGCGCGTTGCTCACTACAGCTGGAACAGACTCAGGTATAGGCTCCGCGGGAGACAGGGCTTGGGACTGAAGCAATGCCGGCGGGCGAGGATTATATTGATTATACTTCTGAGACCGCTCAGATGTCGGCGCTTCCGGTCTGTTCGGAACCAAAGCCGTTCGTCGCACCGGTGCTGCGGCCGCAGAAGCTGCGGATGTAGAAGACAGAGGCGGCGGAGGATTTGTCGGCTGTGTTGCTACGGTCTGTTCGGCCGGCTCACCTCCCAACTGACGTTGCAGAGCTTCCAGTTTGGCCAATGCCTCCGCAATAGGCAGAACCGGCGGCTGACTGGCCAGTTTGACCAGGACCATCTCCATAACGAGTTGGGTATAGGCGGATTTTCTCACATCTTCTTCGGCTTCAAGCATAAGCGAGAAAAACCGTTGCAGGTCTTCACGCGGGCGGGCAGCAGCCTGCTTTTGCACCACCGCGGCCTCATGATCCGGCAGGTCAGCCAGCAAAGACGGATCGGCACTCACTTTCACAATCACCAGATAATGAAAGTGCTCAAGCAGATCCCGGCACAATCGACGTGGGTCATAGCCATACTGGTAGAGGTCGCCAGTCAGCCGCAGCGCCTGGGCCGGATCTTCAGCCAGCACAGCATCCACCACACGGAATAGAGCCTGACGATCGGCAACACCGAGCGCATCTCTCACAGTCTGCTCATCGACTTTCCCATTACCCCAGGCAACAACTTGATCGAGTAGAGATTCTGCATCTCGCAGGCTGCCATCCGCCTCGCGTGCAAGGAGGGCGAGTCCAGCCTCCTCAAACTGAAAATCTTCCTTTTCTGCCAACAGTCGCAGTTGCTGCATCAGGTCACGCAGCGGGATACGTTTAAAATCATAGCGCTGACAGCGAGAGAGGATAGTCTGCAAAATCTTGTGCGATTCGGTCGTTGCAAAGATGAATTTCACATGCTCTGGAGGCTCCTCCAGGGTCTTGAGAAGAGCGTTGAAGGCGGCATTAGACAGCATGTGGACTTCGTCAATAATGACAATCCGAAAGCGGCTTTTCGCCGGTCGGTACTGCACCCCTTCGGTGAGATCCCGAACATTGTCCACGCCCATATGGGAGGCGCCATCGATCTCCAGCACATCGATAGCGCTCCCGTTGGTAATTTCCGTGCAATGGCTACAGACGTTACACGGATCTGGGGTTGGCCCGTTTTCACAGTTGAGGGCCTTGGCTAAGAGCCGAGCGGTTGTTGTTTTACCCACACCACGGGGGCCGGTGAAGAGAAAGGCATGCGCAACGCGGTCACTGCGGATCGCGTTCCGCAAGGTGCGCGTCACATGCTCTTGCCCAACCACTTCGTCGAAAGTCTGGGGACGCCACTTACGG
>CAUZQN010000429.1:0-3726 GCA_963581605.1 uncultured Binatia bacterium (SeqCode) | reverse complement strand
TGGATCTTCTCCTTATGATAGCAGAATAAAGTGCTCCCAGGGGTAAAACACCTGGGACGAGATTACAAGCAGGAGCCGCAGCTTATTATGGTGCGGGGAGAGGCCCCTGAGTCACAATAGGCTCAAAAGGAAGTTGCTCTTTGATCTTTGCGCCAATCTCACGTGCTCGTTCGGCAGAGAGGAACGGGCCGATGATAACTCGGTGCCACGCCTGTTGGGCCCCCGTCACCTCGGCAATAGCGGACGTATAGCCTTCGTCGCGCAGGAGTTTTGCGGCACGTTGGGCTTCGTTATGCGAGCTAAAGGCGGCGACTTGAACGCGGTAGGAATCTTGGGCTGGAGATGTCGGCGATGGTGCAACGGGCTGTTTTGACTTCGACCTTAACTGCGATGTTACCCGCGCTTTCGTAGCGATATGCACTGTCTTAGTCAGATCGGGATACTGTTTTTTGGGAGCCGCAGCGATGGTCGAGATATTTTTCGGCAGGTCCGGTACCCGAGATGCAAGATGGCGACTCAAGTCATCTATGGCTCGTATAAACTGGGAGTCGGTAAAAGCACGTAAAGTTTGGACTGCGCTCGTAGCGAAACCGAGCAGAGACAACGGGATGCCCGCATCGTGAAAACGTGTCGTGTACGTATCATGCACCATGGTTCGGCCAGAAACAGCATCCACGATTTGGATCGTACCTTCCAGCGTGAGCTGGGAGTACACGCCGACGTAGAGGCGGTCGAGTCTAGAGACACGACCATACACCAGGGCATCACAGTGGAGCTCGAGGCCTAGAGCCTGGGGAGAAAGCATGCGCCAGTTTTCCGATCTTTCGAGTCCTTCGAGCGTCGCGTCGATTTCATATAGCTCGGCATCGGCAAAGCGCTTGACGCTTATATGTCCGGCTACCCCTCGCCGCACCTCTTCTGCCAAACCATGAATATGGCTCGTATTTTCGAAGGGCAGGACGCAGATCTGCTTCTTCTGCTGTGGAGCTTTTCGGCTCCACGCTACAAAATTTTTGGTTGGTATTGGCGGTTTACTCGATGCGCAGGCAGATAACAGGAGACACACCACGACGCCATATATCCACACCACCCCTCCCCACATCAGCATCTCCTTCCAAGGCCAAGACTCGATCTTGGCCCCTTCAGCAACACATCCTGTATAGCAGTTTTTCGGGTAAAGGAAAAATGCATGCTGCTGCTGGCTGCTCCCTTGCTCTCTTGCCCTTCTGGGCAATGCCTGCGAATCCTTGTCGAAATTCAAGAAAGTCGATACAGTCCGTATTGCACTCAGGTATGGACTGCAGACGGAACGGAGGAATACACAATGCAATACGATCTGCTGATTAAAAACGGATTTCTGGTCGATGGCTCAGGCCAGCCCGGCTATTTTGGAGACCTGGCTGTTGCGGATGGGACCATTGTCGCCATGGGCAAGGTTGACGGCCCGGCTACGGAAGTCATCGACGCACACGGACTCGTCATCTCTCCCGGCTTTATTGACGTGCATACCCACTACGATGCCCAGCTCTTCTGGGACCCTCTGGCAACACCGAGCTGCTGGCATGGATTCACCAGTGTCTTCATGACTAACTGCGGCTTTGGTTTAGCCCCGTGCAAACCGGAAGACCGAGAATACATCACCCGCATGCTGGTCAAAGTCGAAGGCATGCCGCTCGCAAGCCTCAAGGCCGGGATGGAGTGGACGTGGGAGTCGTATAGCGAATATCTCGATGCTCTCGACCGTCAGCTTGGGGTGAATGTCATGGCGTTAGCCCCGCATTCGACCATACGCTACAACGTGATGGGAGACGATGCGCGCAAGCGACCGGCCACTCAAGACGAGATTACGGCTATGCAAGCCGTTGTGAGAGATTGTGTCAAAGCCGGCGCCTTCGGCTTCTCCTCTTCGTATGGCCCTGTCCATTTTGATGGCGATGGAGTGCCGGTTCCCAGCCGCTTTGCCGAAGAAGACGAAACCGTTGCCTTGGCCAGCACCCTCAAGGAATTCCACCGCGGTACGGTCTGTGTCATCCCGCCTGGGATTCCGACCATAGGCCCAAAAGATATGGATTATTTGGCGCGGCTGTCACGCGAGAGCGGCCGGCCGGTGTTGTGGAATCTGCTGTCACAAACCTGGGCTGCACCGGATAATTGGCGTGATGTATTGAACTGGACTGAAGACGCCTTTCGCGAAGGCGCACGTGTTCATCCGCTGTCCCTGTGTGAACGTTTTGATCTCAGCTTCTCTCTGCGTGGGGCAGTATTTGAAGACTTCCCTGCCTGGAAAGAAGCGATTCAAGGCCCGCGCGCGCAGAAGATAGCCAATCTTTCTCATCCAGACATCAGAGCTGCCATGCAGCGCGACTTAGACGATCCCGCTCCGAAGATCTTTTCCAAGCGTATGCAGGATGTGTTTGTGGACAGCGTTCGCCAAGACGAGCACACCAATCTTGTCGGCAAAGATCTCGTCACCATCGGGCGAGAACAAGGCAAAACACCACTCGAAGCCATGCTCGATCTGGCTGTTTCAGAAAACCTGGATACCCAGTTTCTCATCAAAGGCTTTCTAAATGGCGACGATGAAGCCGTGCGTAACCTTGCGACCAATCCCTATGTGTTAACGGGCGGTTCCGACGGTGGCGCTCATATTTCGTTTCTGTGTCAGGTCACCTACCCGAGCTTTCTCCTCAGCCACTGGGTACGGGAGAAAAAGGTACTCAGCTTGGAACAAGCAGTGAGCAGGTTGACTTTTACACCCGCTCAATTGCTCGGCATTCCGAATCGGGGTCTACTCAAACAGGGGATGGCAGCAGATCTGACTATCTTTGATCCTGACAAGGTCCAGGCCAAACCCAAGGAATTTGTTAAGGACTTTCCCGGCGGTGCCTCACGCCTGGTCGCTCGGTCTGAGGGCTATCGCTACACGGTCGTGAACGGTCAAATTCTACTACGCGATGGGGAACCGACCGGAGCGTATCCCGGACGGGTACTGCGGAGTTACGAGCAGTAAAAAGAGCAAAGCGAACTTAAGGCGAGCTTGTCGAAGGAGTGCCGGTTCTTGGCTAGAGACCTGCACAAGCGCATCTAGCGCATCTGCAACTACTTTAATCTTCGGGATCAGAGCGTCCTCTCAAAGTCCGCGTTATGCTGAAGCATACCTTCCGTCACATCCAAGGCATTGGCGAAAAAACTGAGAAACGCCTGTGGAAAGCCGGGGTCACGAGTTGGGAGCAATTCCTCGATGACCCCCGCCCCAGCGCTCTTCCTCGGTGGTTGCAAGACGAAGTACGCTTTGAGCTGGAGCGTTCGTTAGTAGCTCTCGAACAACGCGACGCACAGTACTTCACTACCAAACTGCCACCCCAGCTCCACTGGCGACTCTATTCCGAGTTTTCGGAGCGTGTAGCTTATCTTGATATTGAAACGACCGGATTAGGATCTGATGAATCCATGATCACTGTTGTGGGCATTTACGACGGGGAACAGCCTCACGTGTATGTCCAAGGTGATAATCTCGAACAGTTTGCGACTGACATCGAAGACTTCACCCTCTTAGTGACGTATAACGGCAAGCAGTTTGACCTGCCGTTTCTTCGCAACAAGCTGGGTATTCCGCTCGACCACGCTCACATTGATCTGCGCTACTCTCTGGCTGCACTAGGCTATAAGGGCGGGCTGAAAAAGATTGAGCGGCTCTTGGGTCTTGAGCGAGAGGGGTTGGTTGCC
>CAUZQN010000428.1:0-3728 GCA_963581605.1 uncultured Binatia bacterium (SeqCode) | reverse complement strand
ATCCAAAGAAAAATTAGGCGGCGGTGGAACCGCATCCGGGCCGGTTTCTTTTATGCGTGCGGCGGATGCCTCGGCCGGAGTGATCAAGTCAGGCGGAAAAACTCGTCGAGCAGCCAAGATGGTGGTACTCAATGCTGACCATCCGGACATCGTCGCATTCATTCAGTGTAAGGTAAAAGAAGAGAAAAAAGCCTGGACCCTGATTGAAGCCGGCTATGATGGCTCCATCGACGGCGACGCCTATGGCTCGATTTTCTTTCAGAACGCGAATAATTCGGTCCGGGTAACGGAAGGCTTTATGCAGGCGGTGGTCAAGGACGAGGAATGGCAAACCCGCCTTGTCACAACGGGCGAAGCGTGTGAGTCTTTCCAGGCTCGCGACCTCATGCAGATGCTAGCCGAAGCGACGCATCATTGTGGTGATCCGGGCATGCAGTTTGATACCACGATTAACGACTGGCACACCTGTCCGAATAGCGGACGCATCAACGCCTCGAATCCCTGTTCGGAGTATATGCACCTCGACAATAGTGCATGCAACTTGGCCTCGCTCAATCTGCTGAAATTCGCCAGAGAAGACGGCGGATTTGATACGGCAGCGTTTAAGCACGCAGTCGATATCAGCATCACGGCGCAAGACATCATTATTGATAACTCCAGTTACCCAACCACCGAAATCACCCAGAATGCGAAATCCTTTCGTCAGCTGGGCCTGGGCTATGCCAACCTGGGGGCGTTGCTCATGTCGCTCGGCCTGCCCTACGACTCCGAAGCCGGGCGGCAGTATGCCAGTGCTATCACCGCCCTGATGACGGGCGAAGCCTATCTGCAGTCCGCCCGCATTGCCGAACAAATGGGCCCGTTTGCAGGCTACGCAGCCAATACCAAGCCCATGCTGAAGATCATCGATAAGCACCGCTCCTACGCACATAAGCTCGATCCGGCGCTTGTCCCGCTCGAGATGTTATCTGAGTCCCGAA
Source organism: uncultured Binatia bacterium (SeqCode) (assembly GCA_963581605.1). Lineage (GTDB taxonomy): Bacteria > Desulfobacterota > Binatia > Bin18 > Bin18 > Bin18. The sequence goes on along the minus strand of CAUZQN010000428.1, from coordinate 2,748 downwards.
AGGTGTGGGATGAAGCATTGGCGTTGGGAGAAACGGCCGGCTATCGTAATTCCCAAGCGACCGTACTGGCTCCGACGGGAACCATCGCCTTTTTGATGGACTGCGATACTACGGGCATTGAACCCGATATTGCCCTGGTGAAATATAAACGCCTCGTTGGTGGCGGCATGCTCAAGATCGTGAATAATACGGTCCCGCGAGCGCTCAAACGGCTGGGCTACGACAGTAAAGACGTACAGGCCATCGTTGAGTATATTGATGAACAGGAAACTATCGAGGGCGCACCGAATTTGCGCGACGAGCACTTGCCGGTATTCGATTGTGCCTTTAAGCCTGCTAACGGCGGCCGGACGATCCACCACCTCGGACATTTGCGTATGATGGGCGCGGCTCAGCCCTTTATCTCCGGAGCCATATCGAAAACCATCAATATGCCCAACGATGCGACGGTCGAAGATATTAGCGACGCGTATATAGGGGCCTGGAAGCTCGGCTTAAAAGCGGTTGCGGTCTATCGGGATGGATGCAAACGGGTCCAACCGCTCGGGACGAAAAAACAAACCGAAGAGCCCCAGGAGCAGGCAACTGTCGCTGCGGGGCCCAACCCGGTGCGTCGACATTTATCCGAGGATCGGCAAGCGATTTGTCATAAATTTGAGATCGCCGGACATAAGGGCTATATCCACGTCGGCTTTTACGAAGACGGCACCCCTGGGGAAATGTTCATTCGCATGGCGAAAGAAGGTAGTACCATCTCGGGTCTGATGGACACGATCGCCACGTTGACTTCCGTATCCTTACAATACGGCGTACCTCTCGAAGCCTTGGTGAGTAAGTTTAGCCATGTACGTTTTGAGCCCTCGGGATTCACCAAGAACCCGGATATCCCATTTGCCAAATCACTCACGGACTATATTTTTCGTTTTCTGGGCACCCGCTTCTTGTCCACTGAGCAGAAACAGGAAGCCGGACTGACGGAAGCCGAACCAGAGCCGTCCGTACCTGTCCCGCCAATCAGGGCTACCGCGGAAGCCCTAACCAAGGACCGTTCGTCAGCCATTGATCAGTCGCCAGCAGCCACGGGATATACCAAACCAACCTGGCAATCTCAGGCCGATGCTCCGAGTTGCGCGGATTGTGGATCGATCATGATCCGTAACGGCTCGTGTTACAAGTGTTTGGATTGCGGTTCAACCAGCGGTTGCTCATAAACCTCAATATGCGCATACAGCGCGCAAGGAAGCTTCGTTGTGGAGAAAAGGGAGGCAAGCTGCATGAGGGGTAGGAAGCTGAGGGTCCTCTCCAGTGGGCCGGTCACGTACCGGGCGGGGCGTCGCAAGGCGCCCCGCGGTGTATCGCGATGCACGCGTTGACCGCGGTACACGAAAGGAGTCTCCCGCGTGGAGATCAAGCACCCGACTCGCATCCGACCAAAAGTCTATACCGTTGCTGAGTTTGCCCAGGCTTTTGCAATCTCCCCTCGCCGTGTTCGAGCTTTAATCAGTAAGGGAGAAATCCCGGCCTTGCGGATCGGACGCTCGTACCGCATTCCGCACAAAGCCGCAGCAGAGTATCTCGCACGCGCCCTGCCTCCAACGGTACGGACCGGCACTAGGCCCAAGATATCTGTGCTTGACGACCAGACGGGCTATTTGTTTCCATCCCCAACCATGCATTGAATATGAATATAGTCTTGCAGCAATGCACGGCCGGGTGTGCAGCCCAGCCGCGTCCCCACCGGGTCAAGCAACGCTTCAGCCGGCCCGGCAGTCGAGCCGAGATCACGATCTGGAATATTCCCGCCTTAGTCTGCCCCCTGTGCCATCAATCTTTTGTTGAAGAAGAAGTGGCGGAGCAACTGGTATTCTTCTGCCGTCCCTTCCATGGCACTCCGGGGAATATCCCCGATCTGCCCCCCGCAAAAGTGACTATCGATTTCGAAAAAGCAACCTTGATCGTATCTCAGTCAGCAGGCAAGTCGGTAATGATCTACGAAGGCTGAAGCGCGTAAGAAATTATTGCCGATCCTCAATTACTCAGTGTCACAGGCATGGGGCTAGGATAGGCATACGAGATTCCGTAAATAACGTGCGGGCCTGTCGATTTCGAAATGACGACCTCTTTGGGTCTCGTCCGTGGGGAGATGTGCAAGACGAACCCGTTTTTTGCCGTTAAGAGACGTTGTTGCTTCTGTGGCTGCGCGGCTGAATGTTTCCTACCATCTTCCATAGTATCGTCTTGGTTACCTTCCCGTGCATACGTGTCTAATGGCCCACTTCTTTGACAAAGCCTTGCACTCCGGCTTCATCGGTTTGATCGAGCAAATACGTCAGCTCCCGGAGCCCTTCGTTCAGATGATGGGCAACCGACAACAGAGAACCATACGCATCTTCTTCAGGTTCATACAGTTTGAGATGATCGTTAATGACACGGAGCAAGTCCCGCATTTGTTCTTCAGCGTGCGTTAAGTGCTCACACGAAGCCATCCTGTCCTCCGTCACGTTTGATGACATTGCCATAAGGGGATATTGTAGCCGACCTCCCTCGCAGCGCCTAGTGGGTTCCTGCTTTCATCCGTTATACACGTGGGCTTGACTGGAGGAATGAAAAGAGGCTCTGATTAAAAGAGCGCTTGAGGAGATGTCCCCGGTTGCTCGGCTCAGGACAGACATACTGGAGGTCGTATGAAACGAAAATATGTCAGTCGGCTTGCACTCGGGATTAGCCTCAGTGCTTTTCTTCTGATGG
>CAUZQN010000427.1:0-3729 GCA_963581605.1 uncultured Binatia bacterium (SeqCode) | reverse complement strand
AGGACCTTGTAGCCGTCATGAGCGAGACGAATAGCAGTCGCCCGACCAATCCCGGATGAGGCGCCCGATATCAGAATGGTTTTTTGCAATGGAGGCTCCTTAGAGTGATGCTGGGTTACGCGACACTTACCCGGCCTACAAGAGTTTGCAGCCCAAGACAAGTCTGGAGCATCACATCGCATCCTTATTAATCAACCCTTTCGCATCATCACCCCACGGCGGGAGTTTCACGTTGGCTGGAACCTCTATCAGGAGCAGATGGTGGTTGCCCTTCGGACCCGTGCCGGCACTGGTATCAACAAGGCGGAGCTGTTCTCCAAGTCCGACTGTTTTGAGCCGTTCCCATTCTTCTTCCCACACGAGAATGAAATACTGTGTCTTCGGCGTTCCCCGCGGCAGATAAAATGGAATACGCCGGTCGGCGTAATACAACGCCCCGCTATCAAAGCTCCGATAGAAAAATAAACGCTGTTCACAGGCCTGCTCGACAACGCGACCCATAAAAGGCCGAAAGGTCCGGGCGGCGGCAATGGTGGGCTGAATAACATGGTTAATAAGCAGAAAGATGCTCGTGGTGAATACGACCAGCGCGCCAAAGACACGCTCCCAGGCCTGGCGACGAAGTCCCCAGCTGAGCAGGATCATTGCACCACCCACGCCCAAGAACCACAGGCCAAATGCTACGGGATGATCGGCCACGATTCCGGTAAAAAGCGGCAGATTACTCTGATCTTTCGGATGAAGAAACGGTCGAATGATACCAAGGGGGTCAAGCCCAGCAGCTTGAGCGATAACGCCGAGTATGGCCAGCCCAACAACTCCGAGGCACACAGAGCCCATAGCCTGCATAAGTTGGAGAAAACCACGCGGCAGGTCGATTGCTCCTTGACGTAGTTCTTGCCACCATGCACCGAGCAGCAGGGCAATCGCCGGATAGATCGGCAGAATGTAGACAGAACGTTTACTGCTTGAAACAGAATAGAAGAGGAAAATCGTTGCAATCCACACGATCAGATACGTAAAATTCCTCTCAGCCCAACGCTGCCGACACTGATACAGAAAATAGATAAGCGCAGGAAAGAAAAAGCTCCAGGGAGCCATGCCCAGAAACAGATTCGGAATGAAATAGTAGAAGGGATGCGTATGCCCGGCTCCAGCTGACCCGCTGGAAACAAATCGCAGCACGTTTTCTTTCATAATCTGCTTGGCAAAAAACTCCTCACCACCCTGCCAGAGCGCCAGAGCGTACCAGGAACCGGCGACAGCGACGAAAAGCAGTCCACCCGAGATAAGGTGTAAACGGCGCAGAAAGCGCACATCACGCCGCAGACAGAGAAAAACACCTATCGTCAATACGGGCAGCAGCGCTCCGATCGGGCCCTTTGCCAGTGTCGCCAGACCAAGCAGGCAGAAAAACCCCAACGCTGCGGCCCAACTCACCACTTCTTTCCGATACAGCGACCAAAAGGCAAAAAAGGCGGCCAGCATGAAGACGGTCAGCGTCATGTCTACCCGGGCCGTTGTTGCCGCGCGAACCCATTCGAAACTGGTGGCAAGCGTCAGGCTGGCAAACAGCCCGGCTTCCACCCCCCAGAGCACAACGCCGATCCGATAGGTCATGAGAACGCCCAGCAGGGCCAATAGTGCAGACGGGAGACGAATGGTCAGCTCACTGAGCTGGCCGAAGACAAGAGCAATCAAGGTACCTAACCAGTGAAAGAGAGGCGGTTTCGAAGGAATAAGATGCCCGTTGCGTAGGGGCAGAATCCACTCACCGTTATGGTAGATCTCCCAAACAACTGTGGCTTCACGCGGCTGGCCTTTTGTGTAAAAGGGAACGTCCCCTAGTCCCCATACATACACTAGGATGCCGAAGAGAATGAGAGAAAAAGCAATGAAAATAGTGCGTTGTTGCAAAGCAGTCTACTTGATGGCCAACTTGATGGCTCACTTGCTAGCCCACTTGATGGCGATGTAAATGCTCGCCCATAAAGCAGCGCGGGCTAGACTACCCTTCAGCTTTCGTCCGTGTCTTCAGTTGTTGTCGAGCCAGGATCATCCGCAGAAATTTCTCCGTCTTGCTCAAGCTGCTGGGGCTGAACCTGCTCAGACTCAGGCAGAAGACTCTCGTCCGGAGGACTCTCGTCAGCCTCACTCTGCTCCATGTGGTCATTCTGCCCGTTGTTTTGCTGAGAGAGTAAGGCAGCCAGGACAAGCCGATGTTTCTTATCCGGGCCTTGCCCGTCACTCGTGACAAGTCGTTCTATGTGCGGATGGGTTCCGGCCAGGTCCGGCCAGTCTTTTTCGCGTACTAAAAGATAGAGCGGCGAATCGACGTTGTGCCCATCTTCCTCAGACAGTTGCGCTTGCGAATAGTCCGCAATATGTCTACCCGCATAGAAAATCGCGCCATAGTCAGACGCATCTTGGTAAAAATAGAGCGGCGCATCTTTTACGGTTGAGCGCACGCCAAGCATAAAGGGTTTATACGTCCGCTCCTGGGCAATCAGAGGGTGAAAGAGGGCATTCGTAAAATATAATGACGCAGAGATCGAAACCGTGAGTGCCGCAAAGACCGACATCCATTGCTCCCGCTTGAATCCCCACACATACCAGCCGGTCGCAAACAGGAGCAAAACAATCCAGATAAAAATCACGCTAAATTGACTCTGCAAACTGTGTGCGATCAGGGGCAAATTAGCCCGATCTCTTGGATGCAGGAAAGGCGCTACCATATGGTCCAAGTCAAAACCTATGCCGTGCACGATTAACACCAGGAGAACCAGCACCCCAACGCTACACAGAGCCAACGCACAACCTCGTGCCACCCGCTTGATCAACGGGGCTATCGCCCGAGAGCCCTCGGTCAACTCCTGCCACCACAGGCCGAGCAGCAAAGCCAGGGCCGGATACACTGGCAAAATATAATTACTGCGTTTGCCGGAAGCGAGAGAAAAGAAGAGCAACTCTACCCCGATCCAGACTAATAAATACAGCCGCTTCTTATCCTGCCATTCATCCCGTGCCCGATACAGAAAAATCCCCACAGCGGGAAAAAACAAACTCCAGGGTAACATGCCGACACACAGCGTTGGCAGGTAGTACCAAAAAGCATGCTCCCGACTGGGGCCACCTTGCTCGCTAGAGAAAAACCGAAAAATATTCTCGTCGAAGATTTGGCGCTGGAGAAACTCATCCCCGCCTTGCATGAACGCGAGCAGATACCACGAGGCCGCAATACTGCCCGTGATCACTGCCCCTTCTACAAGGCGCATACGGCGCAGAAAGGCTAACTCTCTCGTCAGCCACAGAAAGGCTCCAACAACCACACTCGGCAGGAGAAGGCCGAGCGGCCCTTTTGCCAGAGCTGCCAAACCGATACTACAGTAAAAGAGGACAAGGGTGCGGTGTTGGGTGGCGCGTTCTTGGAACACACGAAAGAAGAGGAATAGGGCGGAAGTGAGGAAGAAAAGCAGGACCATATCGCTCCGGGCATAGATCGACCAGCGTACCCACTCTGGAGACGTGGTCAAAATCAATGCAGCCAGCAGGCCGATCCGCCAATTCCATACGGCTCGCCCAAAGAAGAAGGTATAGAGCACGGTCCCCGTGGCGAATAAGGCCGAAGGAAATCGTACCCAAAATTCACTCACCTGCCCGACGACGAGGGAGAAAAATGCACCGATCCAGTGAAAAAGCGGCGGTTTGAGCGGCAGTTCCGTCCCATTG
>CAUZQN010000426.1:0-3740 GCA_963581605.1 uncultured Binatia bacterium (SeqCode) | reverse complement strand
GGCTTCGTGTAGCAGTTTGCCGCCAAAATTGGTCAATACCTGGACGCCAACCATACCCAGTTTTTCGACAGTCCGGCGGATCTCAGCGCGGGCGGCTTGTGGGTCTTGCATCGGGATCATAGCGATGCCCTTCAAACGATCAGGGTAGGGTTTACAATATTCGGCCAGCCAGTTGTTGTACGCAATCGAGACCGCCATCGCCAGGCCAGGATCTTCGATAGAAGCCGCCGCACCTAAACCGATAAAGGTACCAAACAGCATTGCGATATCGATGCCTTCGTAATCCATATCCGGAATACGCTTGTGCGGGTCCTGCATCCCTTCACGGTCCCAGCCCCATTGATGGGCCGGCTTCTTGGGCTCTGGCCACATGCCCAGCTGGCCGTAGAAGTCGCGCCGGCTCGGCCACATCTTTCCTTCGACCACAAGATGCTTACGACCATCGGGATAGCTCACCCAACACGGCGCGTCTTTTTGATAGCGCTCGGGGAGTAATTCAACCCAGTTCACAGCCTTCTCGTCAACATGACCGTCCGCATCAATAACAGGGTATTCAGGCCGCATAGTTTCCCTCCCGCGCCCTCTTGGGCATGAAAAAATAAAAGATACACGCTCACTCTACTCGGTCACTTCGGCATGCCGCCGCCGGAACTCCGCATAGTCTATCAAGACCCGCAAGGCGGCTACAGCCCGATGCGCGCTCGGATAACACACCCGTCCAGCTTCGCGGACCGCCAACGGGCCGACATTACCGTACTCCCGGTCGGTATGGACGAGTTCCGTTGTAGTGAGTATGGGCTTATTATGACGCTGTGAGGCTTCAGCAGCGGCACGCGCATAGCGACGATCCTGTTTTTCGTGAAAGTCGGCCATGCGCTTCAGTCCGTGCTGTGGATAGAATTTCCCCGATTTAAAACCCTGGGCGGTAGCCGCCTGAATACCTATGCCTAAGTGTAAAATCGCATCGACCTCGGGATGCGCGCACACCAGATCCAGGATTTCGGGAACCGTGTCTCGTGTTTCGCCGCCAGCCAGATCAATCGGATTACTGTGGCTCCAGCGGGCGGGGACCATGCTGCTGATTGTGGCTTCAAGATCCTGAGGCAAAGGGACCAATTCGAGTTCGGCATGGGCGCAGGCATCCGCGGTCAGCACACCCCAGCCGCCAACTGTGGTGAAGGCCACGACCCGCCGGCCACGTGGAAGCGGCTGGGTTGCGAGTGTTGCCGCCCACTCGAAGGCATCTTCAATCGTCGCTGCGCGCAGGATGCCGAACTGACGACACAGGCCCTGAAAGACACGATCATCGGTGGCAAGTGACCCCGTATGAGATAACGCGGCACGTTGTCCTCCGGCAGCCGTACCTCCTTTTATCAACACCAGGGGTTTCTGTACGGTGAGACGACGGACGGCCTCGATAAAATGCCGTCCGTCGGGCACCCCTTCAAGATAAGCCAAGACAACGTCGGTCTCTGCATCAGCCGAAAAATAGTCGAGATAATCGGCAATATTGGTCTGGGCCGAGTTTCCTGCCGAAACGGCTTTACTGATCCCCACCCCGGTTTGAACGGCGTAATTCAAGAAGGCAGACAATAAGTTACCACTCTGGCTGACGACCGAAATTCGGCCTGAGGGTGGATACGGGGCTACGATTTGAGCACACATGGAAGCCGGCGTTGAGATCAGGCCTTGTCCGTTTGGACCGGCAAGCAGCATGCCGAGTTCGTCCGCCGTTTGGACAAGCGCATCTTCGCGTTGTCGTCCCTCTTCTCCTGTCTCGCGATATCCGCCGCTGGCAACAAACGCCGCCCGGACACCAATTTTTGCACAGGAGCGGAGCAGCTCAATATTCGCGGCCGCGGGAGTACACACAAACACCAAGTCTGCTTTATCTGCTCTATCGGGCGGAATATCAGCCACAGCTCGGTACGTTGGCTCACCCAGGATCTCAGCACCGTCTCGATTGACCGGAAAAACTTCACCTTGGTAGCCAAAGCGGCGCAGGTTGTGCAACGAGACAAATCCGAATTTCCCAGGATGCGAGGACGCCCCAGCCACAATAATTCCGCGTGGGTGAAACAGGGGACGAAACCGTTCGAGGATGTCTGCTGTAGATTCGCGTTGCACCTCATCCTGCGGTTCTTCTTTATTTGCTTCATTTGCAAGACCTGTTACGACAAGCGCGTCCACGGCAACCGGCTTTCCGTCAACGATAATCAATGGATTGATGTCAATGCTTTGGATATCCGGCCGTTCAAGCGCCAAGCGGCTTAGGCCCATGAGAATATCGCCCAAGGCCACAAGATCAACGGGCGCTTCCCCGCGAAACGCTTGGGTCACGAGATGTCGAGAACGAAGTCCTTCGATCATCCCCAGGGCTGCCGCACGTGTGAGCGGGGCAACGCCAAAGACGACATCACCTAAGGCCTCCGTCAGGACCCCACCAAGTCCAACCAGCAGACACGGGCCGAACTGCGGGTCACGGACCATGCCGGCAATCAGCTCTCGTTTGCCTTGCAGCATTTCGGAGACAAGCAGACCGACTTGTCCATCTTCAGCGCGACGTTGAGCCCAAAGGTCAGTTGCCGCGCGTATGACGGCTGCCTCATCACTGAGATGTAACCGGACAAGGCCGCGTTCCGTCTTATGGGCGATCCGTTCCCCGCACAGTTTCACGACAACAGGAAATCCAATTTCAGTCGCCGCTTGTCCGGCATCGTGAGGACGTTGGACCAGAACCTCTCGGCAGACGGGAATTCCCAAGCTTGTGAGCAGTTGCTTTGACTCGTACTCGGAAAGCGTGTCTTCCTGCTCTTCCGTCATGCTCTTCACCATACCTGCATCCTTATTCGTAACGATTGTGACTATTGTAGTCTGTCAATAAAGAGGGCATCAGATGCGATTATGCAAGATCCTGCGAGATCCGGATAAGGGGTCGCGTAAGATCCCGAGATCCTACCACAACAGCCCACAATCATGCAGGTGGCATGCAGATGGCGTGCAGATGGAAGCGAGACATCCACCGACAGGAATCTTCGAGATGAGGTTAGTAAAGAGCGGAAGATGGAGGGATCGTCCGCCTCGTCACGGAGGCTACACGGGCTACAGAAGCTGCGCGGGCTACGATAGATGCATGCTGGAAACAGCGCTGAGGAAAAATGACGGGCAGGAGGAAAGGAGGAGAACCCCCTGCCCGTCTACGCGGGGACAAGAAACGAAAAAACTATGCTTGAGGAAAGGGACGGGGTAATTTTTTCTTCCGTCCTGCCTGACTTTCCGTGGCCCCTTGAAGGCTCTTCCAGACAAAAAGGGAATCACGTACCGAATCAGGGTTCATTCCAAACGTTTCACATAAATGAACAAAGGAAAAAGGCCATTCGCTTTCGTCAGAAAGGATCCATTGTTCCTCTTCCTTCAGCGCTAAAGAATCATGACATAGATGATCTTCGGCCAGGTCCCGGAACTGGCTCAGACCGTCAACAAAAACTTCCCATTGCAGCACGATTTCTCCAGAATGATGCCCCATCAGACAACGATCTGAGAAGAAATAATCGCGGAGCAGCAATTCTGTAAAGGGAGTTGCCATGGGACGACTAGACAGCTTTTCCTTCCTCTTGCTTTGGGAGTCGTTAGATAATTCAGCAAACTTCAGGCCAAAAGGCCTCTATCTCTTCCAATCTCTTACTTATTGAAGTTTTACATAGATAATAAGGGTTTACCGCCATCTGGCATGGCAGTTG
>CAUZQN010000425.1:0-3743 GCA_963581605.1 uncultured Binatia bacterium (SeqCode) | reverse complement strand
ACGGGCAGCCCAAAACTCTCAATGGCTTTTTCTAAGTGGGCGAGTTCGTCCTGGCTTGCGACCTTATAACCCATCTTCACCAGACCCAGGCCGCCATTTTCGACCACAAGACTGTGGTGGTCATACTCATCCCAGCATTTGAAGTAGTATTTTCCATCCTGCTGAGCCACCTCCTCGAGTCCGAGCACACTGGTGTAGTAGTCAATTGCCTTATCCAGATCTGACTCGCGGGTGTGTACATAACCAAGCCGCATTACACTCATGGTCGTTCCTCCGATCTTGCGGTTTTGCAATCTTGCGATCTTATGTCTATTCCAGCTTTATATCCCTCTTTCAGTACTGTCCAGCTCGAAATGCAGTTATTACGGCCGCCGGTTGTTGCCCGACAGGCGAACCGCTAGGCTGGTCGTGTGAAATGCTCGTACTGCCAGAAACGCGCCGGTTGGTTGCGCAAGACGTGTGTAGACTGCCGCCGTCTACTCGATATTTATAACCAGCATCGAGGGCAACTCGCATTGCTCCAATTTCTTGACCTGTTTATTGAAACCGGCCTGTCCCGCGAGACAATCGAGGCATTCATGAACGCCGACCCGCATGGCGACGGGAGCGTAAAAGATCAGATTACTGCGGATATGAGCAGCGAACTACTCGCTGCAATGGGCATCCCGGTGAAGCAAACGGCCCAGGATGTGAAGCAACTGCGCGAAAAAGACAACTGGCAACGGATGGGCGCGCGGACAGAGGAATAGCGCAAGACTCTGTGCCTCGGTTTCATCTGGTTCACCTATTTCTTCTGGGCAAAAACCGCTGTACCAGCTTGCGTGCATATGTCCGCGTCGTGTGTATGGAAAATGACCGGCGCTTAAGAAGATCGAGTCGAATGATCTTCCACCCAATTTGTTTAGCAACCGCCCTTCCGTTCGCCTCCATCCTCGATATATGCAAGGAGATCCCTCAGACTATGGATCTCTTTCCGCAGCTCAATTTCGGAAGGTAAGACGTTGGAATTCTTAAGGATATGGTACGCCATGCGTAAATCTGCAGGTACAAGACTGAGGTCCTCGAAGACCAACGGCTTGCCTTTTCCCGCTAGATTATCAAAGACTCCGTTTTTTTGCGCCTCATGGATACGTTCCTCAGCTAGACGGGAAAAATGAGAAAAAGCCACTCGACATCCTCCTCATCCTCCTTCGACCACCATACGAATACGCCGCGTCGAGTGTCAACGCGACTTGAATCTGGTTTGGCCTTGGCTTGATTCGTTGTCCCATGCAACGATATGAGAGAACATCACTCAGACAGGAGGAAGCATGGCAAAAATAGAATTTGGTACGGCGTTGCCGAGCATGGACAATATTGCGCAATTTGCGCAGCGAGTAGAGAACTTAGGTTTTGACTATCTCGGCTGTGGGGAACATGTCATGTTCCACGGGCCGGTGGGCAATACGTTTATCTCGCTGTCGGTCGCAGCCGGAGCAACGCAGAAAATCAAACTGCTCAGCTCTATCGTACTGCTGCCGCTGTATCCGGCCGCACTCGTGGCCAAGATGGGCGCAGCGCTCGATGTGGCTTCAAACGGACGCTATAATTTTGGGGTCGGTATCGGGGGAGAGTTTCCAAAAGAGTTCGAGGCCTGCGGCGTGCCGCTGAATCAACGTGGCTCCCGAACCAATGAAGCCCTTGAAGTCATTCATAGATTGTGGACGGAACAAAAAGTCTCTTTCGAGGGCAAATACACCACGCTGAACGAAGTCAGCATTGAGCCGGCACCCATCCAAAAACCACGACCGCCGATTTGGGTCGCCGGTCGCAAGGAACCCGCCATGAAACGCACCGCCAAATACGCGGAGGGTTGGCTGCCGTATATGTACACGCCGGAACAACTGCACAAGAGTATTGAGAAAATTAAAAGTCTGCGCAAAGAATACGGCCGGGATGCGGAATCTTTCATCCCAGGTATATTTATATTCACCGCAACACACGCCGATGGTGACACAGGCCGTGAGATGGCAGCAACGCGGCTGAGCAAGCAGTATGCTCAGGACTTTTCCAAGTTGATAGGGAAATATGCCGTAGCCGGCACCCCGGAAGAGTGCCGTAAGCGGATACAGGAATATATTGATGCTGGAGCACAGACGGTGATCCTGCCCTCCGCCTGCCCAACGAACTATATCGACGAGAATACGCGTCTCATCGGGGAAGAGATCATACCGGCATTTCGGTAAGCAGCGACCTCACGTAGCCTTATACTCGTCGCGGCAGGCGGGGCTGCAAAAATACAGATCCTGCCCCCGGCGCGAGAGACGAATCGCTTCGTGCTGGGGGATAAAGCGGCCGCATTGGGGATCTTGCACCAGGGCGACGCTCACCTGTTCCGACTGGCCCGCCCGCTCACTATTCGGAGGAGAGGACGGCAGGGAGAGGCGGCGGATACCAGACGCGATCAGGTAACCCACCCCAATGAAGAGCAGTAGACGAAACAGTCCGGCCCTCCGTTATTTGCTGATCCCTCGTGCGGCGCCCGGACTTTGCAAATAGCTCAGCAGCTCTGAGTCCGAACTGAGGACTAAGGTCGTATCCTTACTCAGGATTTTTTCATACGCCTGCAGCCGGCGGGTAAAGGCGTAGAATTCCGCATCTTTGCCAAAAGCGTTGGCATAAATACTGGTCGCCTCGGCGTCGCCCTCACCTTTGAGCTTTTCGCCCGTCTCATACGCGGTGGCCAGAATCACTTCACGTTCCCGGTCAGCGCCTGCTCGCAGCTCTTGCGCCTGCTCTTCCCCTTCTGCCCGGTAGCGCTTGGCAATACGTTCCCGCTCAGCCCGCATCCGGGCAAACACACTGGACTGCACTTCGTCGGGCAGGTCGAGTCGTTTGATGCGGACATCGGTGACCATAATCCCAAAGTCCTTGGCTGTCTCACGCGTCTCCTTGGTCACAACCGCCATGATCGCTTCACGATTCTCGCGAATCAGATCCAGGAAATTATGCGTCGCAATCTCTTGTCGTAACCGGGCGGAAATAATGTCATCCAAGCGCGCCATTGCCCGTATTCGATCTCGTACGCTGCGGTAAAATTGGAGCGGATCTTCGATACGCCAGCGTGAGACATGGTCGACTAGGACACGTTTCTTATCGAGCGTAATATATTCGGCCTCGCGCGCATCCGTGGTGAGTATGCGCTTCTCAAAACGCACCAGATTTTGCACACCGGGTAGCTTAAAATAGAGTCCGGGCTCTTGGATAATACGTTTGGGCTCCCCAAACTGAACAATCATGCCTTGCTCCCACTCGCCTATGGTGAAGGACGCCTGCGCAGCAACAAAGAGAAGGACTAACCCCAGTCCGACCAGTAATCGTACCATCGCCTATCTCCCTTCCTGACTGACCACAGCCCCAGCTGCCGTCTGTCCCGCGGCCATGTCTCTGAGTGGCAGCAACGGCACCACCCCTCCAGCGTTTCGCGAGTCGAGAATAAATTTTTCCATATTAGGCATAATCCGCTCGATGCTCTCCAAATAGAGTCGATCCCGCGTGACGACCTTTGCCTTCTCATATTCAGCTAAAATATACAGAAATCGCTCCGCATCACCATTGGCCCGAATCACACGTTGGGACTTATATGCCTCGGCTTGCTGAACCATTTGCGCAGCCTCACCACGCGCCTTGGGCACTATGTCTTCCTGATAGCCTTGGGCCTCCTGTTTGAGCCGATCCCGGTCCTCTAAAGCACGCACCACATC
>CAUZQN010000424.1:0-3748 GCA_963581605.1 uncultured Binatia bacterium (SeqCode) | reverse complement strand
AAATCCATCCCACTGCCGAAGCCCATACCTTCCTGGGTTGGACATATAGTTTTCTGCAGCGGTACGAAGACGCAATTGAAGAATGTCGGAATGCTATTGCGATCGATCCTGCATTTGGGAATCCGTATAACGATATTGGCCTCTACCTGATAAGAATGGGAAAGCTTGACGCCGCCGTACCCTGGCTTGAGCGTGCCCTAACGGCAACTCATTATGATACGCGCCACTATCCACACCTCAATCTCGGTCGGATTGCTCTTGCAAAAGGGGATCTGCTCAAAGCGGCTTGCGAGTTTCGTCGGGCCCTAGAAGTCCAGCCCCGCTCGCTTACCGCGCGACGCACCCTTGCGGCGCTGTCTACCCAGCTGAACTGAGGAACTCATTCCCCTCGCCAGATTCAGGCGTACGATACGCCCTAGCCTAGCCGAAGAATCGACTAAGGCCTTGTTCCATGCTAGCGGAGGAGGGACTTCGGTCGGCCAAACACAAGCTGTGAATCGCCGAATACCGGGACACGACGCCGGCTGGCCTGATGCGCCAACAGCATCGGGCCTAAGAGTATGCCACCCAGGAAACCACCCACATGGGCTCCCCAGGCGATGCGGGCGAAGAACGAAGAGGGCGCCATATCAACGGCATGCGCATAAATACCAACAACCAGATGAAAGAGAAACCACGCAACCAGGAAAAGCATGGCAGGAATCCGCTCTATGCGCCCAGATAAGAGTTGCGGGGTAACCCGAAAGTCCTGCAGCGTAAAAAAGAAGATGCAGTAGGTGCCCGCTACTGCGGCAATGGCCCCGCTAGAGCCTATCATCGGCATGGGTGAGAAGGGAGCGACAGCTGTTTGGCTCAATAAGGCAACCAGGCTGCCACACATATACAAGCCCAGGTATCGAACAGCACCCAGCCGCTGCTCTACATCTCCCCCAAGGATGAGCAAACACACCAAATTGCCGAGCAAATGGAGCCAGCCACCGTGCAGGAAGGTACTGACCAGAAGCGGGCTGAGGACGGGGATGTGTCCATGAGTGAGGGCCAGAGAAAATTGCTCGGGGATCCATCCATAGGTTATCAAGAAAGACGGCAGCGCTGGCCCGAGACTGAGCTCATAGGCGAAACAGCCCAGATTGATCCCAATCAGAGCCAAATTCATCCAGGGGAATTGAGGAAACTGTTGGTCTTCGTCGAGGTAGCGCATTCTCCTGACCCAGCTCAGGGATTCCCTCACTCGCATAGTCTGTCTCCGCTAGCCTCAGCAACTGCATCCACTTCTTAAAAAGGTGAGAGACGTTTTCTCTATAGCACCTCTAGAGAAGGTGTGATAGGGGAAAATGAGCACCATGCCGATCTACGAATACTACTGTAAAGCGTGTGGGAGGCAGCAAAGTCTGCTCTTCATGAAGATCGCGGACGTTGAAACGTCCCCCCGGTGTCAGCACTGTAAACGTCGTCGCTTGACCCGTTTGTTATCGCGTTTTGCATACCACCAAGGCGAAGCTGCCCGGCTCAGTGCCTTTGACACTAGTGCTCCACGAGACGAATCGTTTTACCGCGACTCTCGCAATGTCGGCCTGTGGGCAAAAAAGCGGGCCAAAGAGATGGGGGTTGATCTCGGCTCACAGTTTGACGAGACGGTGGATAAAGCACGCAGTGGGAAAATTCTTGACGACCTCTAGCCTGTCTCGACCCGACTCTGAGGTTGACTGAATATGCTGCGTGCAGCAAGCGAGCAGCTCTGGCGTTTATGCCGGATCGGCGCTGGGTTCCTGCTCCTCCTTGTCGGCCTCTTTCTCAGCCTGCCTGGCGTTCCTGGTCCGGGTATTGTTCTGGTTGTTTTGAGCTTTGGAATTCTGAGTCGGGATTTCAAATGGGCAGCCAGGTGGCACACCTTTCTTAAACAAAAGGCCCAGGATTTTATACACCGCTGGAAGATGAGAAAACAGCAGGAGCAGCAGGAGCAAACTAATGGACGATAAAGACCACCTCAGCAATAAAATTCGGGACAAGGGCAAAGCTGACGAAGATCAATACTTTGCCAAACGAGATCGTGAGCTGCTTGAGAAACTCAAGAAAAAGGAACAAGAAAAAGCGAACCAAAGGCCGTCACTGCAAGGACCGTCACCGGAGGACACCGAATGATGAAGCTGTATGACTTCGCTCTATCGCCCCGAGTACGCAAGGTCCGCATCGTGCTCGCAGAGAAAGGCCTCCAGTACGAAAAAGTCACGATTGATATCACCAAGGGCGAGCAGAAAACGCCGGAGTATTTGGCTATCAATCCGTACGGAAAAGTCCCGGCACTACAAGACAACGGAACAACAGTCTACGAGTCAACCGTCATCATGGAATATCTGAACGACGCCTACCCGGACCCAACGCTGCTCCCCGCGGATTCGGGACAGCGGGCGCGTGCACGGGTTCTGATGCATTACGGCGACAATCCATATGAGAGCGCAGTTGCAACGCTGGTCGGAGAGCTGCTGCTCAAACCCATGCAAGGCGGTACGGCTGACCCGGAAGTAGTCAACACTGCAGCGGCAGACCTGCATACCTGCTTTGATCACATTGCCAACGAGCTGGGCAATAACGACTATCTTCTGGGCTCAACGTTTACCATGGCCGACATTCCGTATGTTTCCTGGGCACTACTCTTTCCCATGCTGAAGGTTGAAATTCCGCACTCTAAACTTGAGGCATGGCTCAGCCGGCTCAAAGAACGGCCTAGTGTCCAAACAGCAGGTTAGGAAAAGGGGCTGGGGATTGGGAGATGGGGAATGGGGATTGGGGGAAAAATTCGGGTGAGAAGAGCTTAATCGCCCCCTTTTTATTATGGCCCGAACCTCTAGCCCCCAGCCCCCAATCCCTCTGAGGTAGTATGTTTAGTGGCATTATCGAAACCACCGGAACGATCACCAAGATTGACACTATTGCCGAAGGTGTACGTCTAACACTTCAGACGAGTATTCCGATCCAAGAAGTCAGCATGGGCGAGAGCATTTGCACCAACGGCACCTGTCTCACGGTAACGGTCATAGGCGAAGGTGAACTAAGCTTCGATGTATCAGCTGAGTCACTGCGGCGTACCAATCTAGGTGACTTACAAATCGGCGATAGCGTCAACCTGGAACGTTCGCTGCGTCTTGATGACCGGCTGTCAGGCCATCTGGTATTCGGGCATGTTGACGGAGTCGGCCAGGTGCTATCCATCCAGCCGGAAGGCGACTCGTTTCTTTACACCTTTGTTATTCCAACCGAATTAAGCCGCTATTTGGTGGAAAAAGGCTCAGTGGCAGTGGATGGCATCAGCTTGACGGTGTTTGACTGCAAGCCCACGGAATTTACCTGCGCGATTATTCCGCACACCCACGAAGTCACCACGCTCCATAGCAGAAAACCTGGTGATCGGGTCAATATCGAAGGCGATATGCAGGGCAAATATATTGAGAAGTTTGTCCACGAAGCGGTCGAGGGCACGCTCTCTGTGCAGCTCCAAACCTTGCGAGACGAAATCGGCGCCTTGCGGAAACAGGTCGAGCAAAAGTAACGATAGCGTTGCCACTTTCGATACGTATGCAAGTAGTGGAATCTCGCCAGGACCTGTGGCTGGTTCGCTTATAAGTCAAGTCTGACCCCATATCTCATAAAGCTGCCGGCGTACCTGAAGCATTTGGAGCATGGGGTGAAGGAGCCTGCGCCGTGACCGAAGCTGCAGCTTACACCGTTGATAAGAGACTTGAAGGTGTTT
>CAUZQN010000423.1:0-3751 GCA_963581605.1 uncultured Binatia bacterium (SeqCode) | reverse complement strand
CAGGCCATCGCTATACTCAAAGGATGGGCACGGTCGCGGGCGAGCTGGAACGCCTCATTCGCCTGCTGCACTCCTTGGTCTGGATAGCCCAGCAACCAGAGCGCCATCGCCAGATGGATGCCGTTCGGGACAGTTGGGTCAAGCCCGTACAGGTCTGCAAGCGTCCGATGCGCGATCGGGTCATGGACCGCTAAAGCGCGTTCACAATTTGTACGGGCTGCAACCGGCCTTCCCATATAGAGGAGACCAGCTCCCCGAAGCATGTGGGCCGGTAGAAGGAGCGCGGAATCGGCACTGTGTTCTGCGAGTGTCAAGAGTTGCTCACTCAGCGCCAGCGCGGCCTGGTGTTCCGCCCGTCCCTGCTGATACGCGGCCAGTCCGTAGAGGACGGGAAAGAGCTCGGGCGG
Organism: uncultured Binatia bacterium (SeqCode); assembly: GCA_963581605.1. Taxonomy (GTDB): domain Bacteria; phylum Desulfobacterota; class Binatia; order Bin18; family Bin18; genus Bin18. Next base: position 3,344 of record CAUZQN010000423.1, on the reverse strand, counting down.
GTCACCGAGTTGCCGACATAGCTCCCGCGTGCGGCTGAAAGAGCGTTCTAATTCTGCCGACCCTAAGCCTTCCACGGCCATCAAGGGAGGTCCTAACGCCAGACGGAATCGGAGCTCTTGTTGTCCGTGATCCGGGCTATCGGATAAGGTCTGGAGCACCTCTAGACCAGTAGTCAGATGGCTGATGGCTTCCGCGTTGGCAGACCGTTCTACCGCTCGTTGGCCGGCTTGCTGCTAATACGGCAGCGCTTGCTCGGATAGACCGGCCTCGGTGTAATGCTGGGCCAGCAGTTCCGACTGGGTGGCTGCCATCTCGGCAAATTGCTGCTCTAACACCTGGGCAATCTGCTGATGGTACTCCTGGCGGGTGCGCTTGAGCAAAGACTGATACGCCGTGTCTTGAATGAGGGCATGTTTGAACTGATAGTGAGCATCAGGCGGCAGACCACGCTGATAGATGAGCTCTGCCTCGACTAATTGCTGGAGTCCCTCGTTCAACGTCGCCTCGTCCAGCGGCGTAATCGCCGCAACCAGGGCATACGAGAACTCCCGCCCGATTGTGGCACCGAGTTGGGCGACGGCTTTGGCGGTCGCCTGCCGGTCTAAACGCGCCATCAAGGAATCCTGTAAGGTGCTCGGAATCGAGAGCGTCGGCAGGGGACCGGTCAATGCGTACTGCCCATCAGTTTCCTGCAACCAGTCCGATTCCACGACCATTTTCGTGAACTCTTCGACAAACAGCGGGATGCCATCCGTTTTGCTCGCGACTTCGGCCATGAGAGCGGGCGGCAGCGGCTTACCGCCCGTCACGGTCGTGACCATAGCTTCCATTTGCGTTTGGCCCAGCCGCGCTAAGGTGAATTGGGTCATATGCGACCGCACCGGCCAGGGCGGACTAAACTCGGGTCGATAGGTCAGCACGGCCAATATTCGCGCGGTCGGTAGTTGGTCGAGGAAGAGGCCGAGGACTTCTAGCGTAGAAGAGTCCGCCCAGTGCAGGTCTTCCCAGATGGCATACACCGCCCGCTGTTCCGCTTCTTCAATAAACCAGGCCACGAGCGCTTCCTGCATCTTTTGCTTCTGCCGCTGAGAGCTGAGGTTCAGGGCGGGACTGTCTGGTGGCACGGGCAGCGACAGCAAGTTTGCCAAGAGGGCCAGTGTCTCCGCGTGCGGGAAGCGATATGGGCGGAGTGCCTCGCAGGGCTTCGCAACCTTGTGTTCCGGCGCATCCTCGGGGTGGAACTGAAGAACTTGGCTGAGTCGCTCAATGATGGGATAGAACGCGCTGTTTTGCGTATAGGGAGAACATTGAAACGTGATAGAAACGGCAGTGTGGTCCTGTTGTTCGACCTAGGTACGCAGTTCACTGGTCAGGCGCGATTTGCCAATGCCTGGTTCACCGCTCAGCAGCACGGCCTGCCCCGCTCCGGCTTGGGCCTGTTCCCACCGTTCGGCGAGAAACCCAGCTTCAAGGTCGCGTCCGACCAGGGGCGTGAGGCCACGACGGGCCACCACCTCAAAACGACTGCGCGCCGTCCCTTCCCCTGTGACCCGCAAGAGGGAGATGGGGAAGGACATCCCTTTTAACTCATGCTGGCCTCGATCTTCTGTCTCGAACAGGCCGGCCACCAAGCGCTGGGTGGCGGCACTAATGACGATTTCATCGGGCTCAGCTTTGCCCTGCACGCGGGCCGCGATGTTCGGGGTCTCACCGAGAGCGAGTTGCTCACGTCGTTCCCCACCGCCCATCTGGCCGACCACGACTGGGCCGGTATGGATGCCAATCCATACCTCTAATCCCCTCGCCCCACTGGGGAGAGGGCGTCGTCCACGTAGTGGGCGCGGGTGAGGGGAATCTCGAAAGATTTAGTTCCACTACCCTCACCCCGTCCCTCTCCCTGAAAGGGCGAGGGAGAAGGGAGATTCTGCACCGCCGAAATAATCTCTAATCCGGCCCGAATGGACCGGGCGGCATCGTCTTCATGCGCGGCAGGGTAACCAAAATAGACGAGCAAGCCGTCACCCAGATACTGCGCAATATAGCCCTCATAGCGTTCGATGACCGCGGCACTTACTTCTTGATAGGTTCGTACAACGGTCTGAAGCTCTTCGGGGTCGAGTTGTTCTGAGAGCGCGGTGGAGCCGACCAGGTCACAGAACATTACTGTCAGCTGGCGGCGTTCGCCTGTGGGTGCTTCTCGTACGGATTCGGGCGACGGGGCTGAAGAGGGCGGTTCCGCTGCTGGAGCATCCGTCGTCTGAGTGGCTGTCTCTGCTTGCGCTTCATCGCCAGTCCAGACCAATATCTTGCCGTCTTTGTCTACAGCGACTTCTTGCCCTTCGGTGGGTTCAAATTTGAGGTCGTCCAGCGCTTCGTCATCCAGAGCGAACTGACGCTTGAGCGTCCGATTAGGTAATCCGCCCTTCGCTTTGGAGTAAGGCTCGCGCTTTCTTAATAACCCCAGCAAAATCCATACACGTCAACCTGCCACAATAGCTTTACGGATTGTATAAGAGAGCGATTGCAAGGGATAGGCACAACCGTTTTGTTCGCTTTATTCATAGCCCGGCCTTGTGCTAGTGTTCGGGCAAGCAAGAAGAAGGAGGACAGGCGTATGGCAAAGCCGCTGGATGGAATCCGTGTCCTTGACTGGACGATATGGCAGCAGGGTCCGGTCGCGACCATGATGCTGGGTGACCTCGGAGCCGAGATTATCAAAATTGAAGAGCGCGTGGGTGGCGATCCCGGACGCGGGGTCATGCAAATTGCCGGTGCCAAAACCGGCGCCCGCAATTATTATTTTGAAGCCAATAACCGCCATAAAAAGAGTGTGACGCTCGATCTCAAAAAACCCGAAGCCAGGGAAATCATGTACAAGCTGGTCGAGAAGTCAGACGTCTTTGTCCAAAACTATCGCAAGGGCGTGGCGGCCAGGCTCGGTCTCGACTATGCCACCCTGTCCAAATACAACCCGAAACTCATCTATGCCAGTGCTACCGGCTATGGTCCGCAAGGACCCGATGCCGAAGAGCCCTCCTTCGATTATATGGGCCTGGCCCGGTCCGGCATCATGACTGCAGCCGGGGAGCCGGACATGGAGCCGATGAATGTTACGGGTGGAATCGCCGACCAAATGGGTGCGATTATGCTGGCCCACGGAATTACAGTGGCGCTCCTGGCACGGGAACGTTTGGGTATAGGGCAAGAAGTCGATACGTCCCATCTCGGCAGCATGATGGCGCTGCAGGGCCTGAACCTCGCCTGCCGGCTGACGCTGGGCAAGGAGTTCAAACGCTTTTATCGCACCAAGGCGGTCAACCCGCTCTGGAATCATTATAAGTGT
>CAUZQN010000422.1:0-3754 GCA_963581605.1 uncultured Binatia bacterium (SeqCode) | reverse complement strand
AGTCCGCTTTACCGGACTCTTTCGCGTACGACTGCTCGTCTTTTTCGCTGCAGCAGTCTTTTTTACCGTTGATCCGCTCGTGGATTTCGAGGCTGCCTTTGCCATGCCGTTCCTTTCTTGTCGTTCATACAAAATGCACAGGATGGGAAGGATGGGGGGAATAGCTCCCGCACCCTAAATCATGTTTGTCGAATACTCTAATAATTCCCCAAGTTTGCGGATTTTACTGGCTCGGACCGCCCATTCATGGGGCGGGGCCTGCCCAAATTCTTCAAGATGTTGATAGAGGCTGTATTCCAGGATCTCCACACACTGGGTTGCCGTCACCTGTTGTTGCTCACGACGACGAGCTTGCAAAATCTTGCGCAGATGAATGATCTCAGCCACGATCCGAACTCAATCTGTTTGGCCCCCTCATTAGGAGGGGGGACTCTGGGGTTGCTCGCGGCGACGCCAGCCACCTCCAGCATACCACTCAATTTGATGCGCAATCCCAAGAAAGATACGCACGTCTCTATCCTCTAACCCTGCCCTACCGAAAATCCGACGCAAGGCAAGCATGATATGGTCGGGATTATCACGGTGCAAAAACCCTACCCGCAGTAGGGCGACTTTGAGTTTTTCATACATGAGTTCCTGCCGCTCGGCGACAGCCAACGGCCCAAGAGCCGCAGGAAAATCGGGGGTTGACTCATTTTCTACGGCTCGAAAGACGGTATAACAACACAGCAGGACCGCTTGCGCCATGTTGAGCGAAGCAAAGGCCGGATCAGTCGGAATCGTCAGGAGTTTATGACAACAGCGCAGATCCTCGTTGCTCAAACCGCTATCCTCCGGACCAAAAACGAAAGCAACACGATTGGTTTTCAGCGCTGCAGCGATTTCAGGCGCAAGCACTTCAGGAAAACGGGTCCCCTCTCGATACAATCCGTCTCGGCACGTCGTCCCAACCACTAAGCCACACTCACTCACTGCTGCACGCAGAGAGTCGTACTCCTGCATATTATCTAAGACATCCCTGGCATGGACGGCCATGGCGTCGGCCCAGTCGCGTCGAATCGGGGCTGGGTTAACGAGCCTTAGATCTTCAACACCAAAATTCCGCATCGCACGCGCCGCAGCACCAATATTTCCAGAATATTTCGGTCGGACAAGAACAATACGCAGCCTTGTTAAACTCATAGACAATACTGACCGACAGCCTGATTGGCATCATGTCGATCATGAGCGGGAGGCCTGGACTGTCCAGCGAATGCGGTGAGGAAACAGTCACCACACTAACACTGCTAACGCTTATTGACAGAGACTCTCGGCGAGTTGCCGTCACGTCGTTGCTCACGCAGCCAACGCATAAGCGCTTCTCGTTCTACATACCGCCTGCAATGGCGTGCATGGCCTTCCCGATAGACGATATCCGCTTCAAGTAGTTCTTCCAGATAACGATGGAGCGGGTAGGACCCCTCCCCTTCTCCCATCCCCTGCAATACGCCACGGAGGCGGTCCAGCCATTCGCCGTCGAGTTGCATCTCCACTCGCAACGGTCGACCAATGGCGAGCACTTTGGATCGGATGTGTCTCTGCATACGTGTACCATATTCCGTGGGAGCCCGTAGTATTTCCTGATTCTGCCCGCTTTTGCAAGACCGGGGGTTGCTTCAGGGAACCGGGCATTCAAATATTTGTATTACCCCTGACAAGGGAATCGACTCCAACCCTGGTCTCCTATACACTCCAAAGTCCTCTTATGAAGATTATATCATTCGGCGACGTGCACATGGCAACTGCCCAGATAGAAAAATTGGCTGGGGAATTGGCCACAGCAGATATGCTTATTCTCTCAGGCGATCTGACGAATTTTGGGGGCAAGACGGACGCCCAACAGGTCATTCATGCTGCCCAGGCGTATTGTTCATCTGTCCTTGCTCTACCCGGCAACCTCGATCAGCCGGAAGTTGTTGACTTTCTTCAGAAGACACGGCTGAGCCTGCACGGCGAAAGTCGACGCTACGGAGATCTTGTATGCTACGGCTGTGGAGGGTCTAACCTCACACCGTTCCACACTCCGCTGGAGTATACGGATGAAATGCTCTGGCAGCTGCTCCAACAAGCCTCTGCCGACGTTCCGCCTGATACGCTCCAGATCATGGTCTGCCATACCCCGCCATATGCCACCAGGGTTGATCGGCTACTCGACGGACGGCCGGTCGGTAGCCCTGCTGTCCGACAGTTTATCGCCGAAAAGCAGCCGCATCTGTGTCTGACCGGCCATATTCATGAGTCACCAGGAGTAGACATGATCGGACGAACGAAAATCCTCAATGCCGGCCCTTTTGCAGCAGGAGGGTATATCGTCGCGCACTACGAAAACGGCACGCTTGACGCAGAACTCCGGTTTGTATGATCCTAGCCTGACAAGGAATGATTATGGCGACTGCTTTTCACCATATCCTACGCAAAGCAGCCCAGCCCATCTGGGATGCTATTTTTTCCCACCCTTTTATCCAAGAGCTCGGAGCCGGTACGCTGAGCCGCGAACGCATTCTTTTTTTTGTTCGTCAAGATTATCTGTATTTACAAGATTTCGCCCGTGTCTTGTGTTTGGGCGGGGCAAAGGCGGACTCTTTAGACACCTTGCATATGTTCGCCGAGCATGCGGCAACTGTGGTCCAGGTTGAGCGCAATCTTCACACCAGCTGGAGTAAAAAGCTCGGCCTAACGGCGCAGGATTTAGGCCAAGCCGAACGCGCCCCAGTCACGCAAGCCTACACCCGCCATCTCCTAGCGGTTGCACATAGTGGCAGGCTGGCTGAAATCGTTGCAGCCGTTCTGCCGTGTTATTGGATCTATTGGGAGGTAGGCAAGAAGCTGAATGCCTCTCCCCCGGCTGACCCACTCTATGCAGAATGGACACAAGCCTACAGCGACGAAGGGTTTGGCGCACACGTCCAGCAGCAACTTGACCTTCTTGACCGTCTTGCCCAGGATAGCTTTGTGGGCGAACAGAAACAGTGGGAGGAGCACTTTATCCAGAGCAGTCGGTATGAATATCTCTTTTGGGATCAAGCCTATCGGACGGATACCTGGCCGGTGTGATCTGCGCACCGGAGAGAAACGGTGACGTCGGGACGGGCCTACCCCGACCCGTGATACCACAGCAGAAATCAGAAATGTTTGAGAGGCGTCTTCCCGATCGGGAAGACATTAAAACCCAATTCAAATAACTGTCTATGATCCAAAATGTTCCGCCCGTCAAAGAGAAACGCGGGCTGCTCCATGGAGGCGAGAATCCGTTCGTAATCGAGATTTCGATACAGGTCCCATTCCGTCATGAGAGCAACCGCATGGGCTCCTTTCGCCGCGTGATACGGGTCTAGTTCAAAGGTCACCCGGTCGGCGATATCGGCCAGATCATCCTGTGCATTATCGAGCGCTTTCGGGTCGGTCACTACGACGTCGGCCCGCTCCTCGGCTAGGCCGCGTGCTACATAAATAGCAGGCGATTCACGCGTATCTCCCGTATTGGCCTTAAAAGCAAAGCCAAATAGCGCAATACGTTTCCCGGCAACGGTGTTGAACATGCTTTCCAGTATGGTCCGGACAAAACGATTTTCCTGCCATTCATTAATCTTGACAACCGACTCCCAGTAATCGGCAACCTCGCTAAGACCGTAGCTTTGACTAATATACACCAGGTTCAGAATATCTTTCTTAAAGCACGACCCACCAAAACCCACGCTTGATTTCAGAAACTTTG
>CAUZQN010000421.1:0-3755 GCA_963581605.1 uncultured Binatia bacterium (SeqCode) | reverse complement strand
GGAACAAATGAGACAGATGAGACAGATGAGACAGATGAGCCACACGAAACACATGAGACACACGAAGTCGAGCGCATGTTCAACATGTTCAAAGTGTTCAGGAGGAGGCCAGCATGAGTGCTGAGCTTGCAGGTAAAGTGGCAATCGTAACCGGGGGCGCATCTGGGATTGGGAGAGCCACGGTTTCGGCGCTGTTGCAGACTTGTGCTGCGGTAGCGGTCCTCGACCGCGATGAAGCCGGAGCAACGGTAACAGCCGAGCAAGGCAAACGATCCGGCGGGGAGGCGTTTGCCCTGCCGATTGACCTGGCGGATACCCAGCAGATTCCCGCCGCAGTCGCCCGCGTCATCAAGCAACTAGGACGCATCGACATTCTGGTGAATTGTGCTGGCGTAACGGGGCGATTCCAGAGCTTGCTCGAAATGGAGGAAGAAAACTGGGACTTCGTTCAGACTGCGAATTTGAAGGCAGCCATGCTGCTGATGAAACACGTGGCGCAACATATGATTAAGCGCGGCGGCGGGCGACGGATCGTCAATATCAGTTCAAGCTCAGCCTTTCGGGCTCGCAATTCCCCGCTGGCATACGCCAGTTCCAAGGCGGCGCTCGTCCAGTTGACGCGGAGTGCCGCCGCCGAGTTGGGTCCGCATGATATCAACGTCAATGCCGTCGCCCCCCGGGATTACGGCAACGGCGGTGACGCGCGTGCTGGGCGATGCCGTTGCCCTTGAACAAGCGGCCTCCAGTGGTCCCTTGGAGAATCTGTTCCACCGTGTCTCGCAGCCAGAAGATGTGGCGGCGGCTATTGTGTTCTTGTGTGTACCCGGCAGCCGACAAATCACTGGACAAACGATTCATACCAGCGCGGGAGCCGTTGTCTGATGCACTTCACACAGTGTGGTGTCGGGTTCTACTACGCTCACCCGACCTACGGGATTGGCCCTAGGCGCGGATGGACAACGATCAAATAGAAACTGTATAAAACGGTTTCCTGAAGGAGGGATGTTATGCCGTACATCGAAAGGGAAAAGGGAGTTCGCATTCACTACAATCACTATGGGCACGGGTTTCCTCTTGTCTTTTTACACGGATTTTCTGCCAACGCTTGGCTGTGGGTCTATCAAGCTCCGGTCCTTGCCCACAAATACCAATGCATCGTCATTGAAGCACGCGGACACGGCCTCTCGTCCAAGCCGCTCAAGGGTTATTCGATTCAAGACATGGCGGCAGACGATGCCGCCGTACTGGCGGCGCTGGGCATAGACCGAGCAATTTTGGTCGGCAACTCCATGGGCGGGATGCGGGCCATGCAGATCAGCCTCGACTATCCGCATCTGGTCGCTGGGAATGTCATCATTAGTAGTGCGACCAACCTCACCCAGTTTACATCAGCTGCCTCCGAGCTCATTACCAGCTTACAGAACGGTTACGAGGCAGCGGCGGAAGATATGGTGGCACGCTGTTTCTCAGCAAAAACAAAGCGAGAGAAACCCGAAGTGTGTCAGATGATTAAGAATAACTTCTTGAACGACGACGGCTTTCCTCGCCGGGTCGCCATGGCGTGCTTAGAAGATCCCAACGGCGTGTGGAACTGGAATATCTCAGACCGCTTAAAAGAGATTACCCAACCCACGCTGATCCTGGTCGGGGAAGAGGACCAGGCAACCCCGGTCGCCGCGAATCGTTTTCTGGCTGAGCAGATTCCTGGGGCCGAACTTCGGGTGCTCAAAGACGTTGGTCATTGCTACGAGATCGAACAGCCGTTGGAGTTTAACCAAGTGCTGGAGGAGTTTGTTGCTCAGCACGGGCACTGACCTAGGGTAATTCGCACTGGCGTTCGTGTAGAAAGCTAGCCAAGAGAAGCCCTCACCCGCATCCACTACGTGGCCGCCGCCCTCTCCCATTGGGCCCATTGGGAGAGGGAAACAGGAGCGAAGCGACTGTGGGTGAGGGGAAAGTCATGTGGTGAACCCAAATGAAAACCGTTTTACACCGTCACATCAGCAGATCCACACTTGTTTGAGGACGCGCAGGGTATTGCCACCTATGACCTTGGCAATGTCTGCGTCCGCATAGTCCTGCCTGACCAGCCAACGGATGATGTTGGGAAAGTCGGCCGGATTCTCTAATCCATCAAGATACTCGACCGCTTCAAACGACTTACTGCCGAGTATCTTGTCAATAGACAGCTGCTTCGCATAGGCACGGTGCAGTCCGACATGATCGCCGAACATCGTATCCGGTCCAAAGCCTACATGCTCAACGCCGATCAGCCGCAGCGCAGCCTCGAAGTGCTGCATACACGATTCTATGCTGTGGCGCGGATGCTGCTCAGTCAGGGTCGTATGCGGCGCGGCTTCAATCCCCAGAATGCCTCCCTTGGCAGCCATGGCCCCCAGCACGTGGTCCGGCTTGAGGCGCGGAGTGTCCCATAATGCACGCGCACCGGCATGCGAGATCACGATCGGCAGCTCGCTTTCCTCAATAATGTCCAAGGTAGTCTGATCGCCACAATGAGCGGCATCAATCAGGATGCCCAGCTTATTCATGCACCGCACGGCCTGGCGTCCAAAGTCGGTCAGCCCGGCGTCACCCGACTCGCGCAGACCGCTGCCCAAGGCGTTGGCCTCGCTATAGACGACGCCCATGCTGCGCACGCCGAATCCATACAGGACATCCAGCCGATCCAGCTCGTTCTCTATTGGGGTTGCCGACTCAAGCGTCGGAACCAGAGCAAGCCGCTGGGTCTCGTGAGCTGCGATAATATCCCGCACTCCGTCGCATACGACAATGAAGTCCTGGTGAGCGAGATCGCACAAGCGCATGCCCAAGTCGTGGGTCACATCGCTCCACTTCCAGCCAGCCTGCGAAGTAATCGTACATAGGCCGTTCATCAGATTGTCAAAGATGGCGTCCAAGCCAGAAGTCGCCAGTCCCTCGAAGCCGGTAAAGTCTCGGCCCAGTCGCTTTTGTTCGAAGATCTCGTTGACCGCCTCTGGAACCACAACCGGATGGTCGTGCATGGAAATGCCAATATTGTAGCTGAGCAGCTCCTGGACTCTCCGCTCCTCAGCTGGTGACAGCGCAATCTGGGCAGAGGGCACGCGGCCGAGTTCTTTGGCCAGCCGAAAGCGCTTGTAATCCCGCTCTTCCTCTAAATACTGGTACGATGGATAGCCTGCATACTGCTTGTGACTTCCCATGCGCAGCCTCCCTTTTGGTTTCTCACCGCTAAGCACGACTTCTCGGCGGAATACCCCTACCCCGCTAGCGCTGACACGCTTAACTTTCAAGAGGCAGCCGCTTCGCCTCGCCCCGTTCTTTCACTTGTCAACGCCAGGCTGGCGTTGACGGTGTGCAGGTCAACTTCTTCGACTTTGTGCCGGACCTCGATTATTTCATCGAGGCCGTCTTGCGCCTCATGCAGCAAGCGGGCTTACGCCATGCACTCCCACACAGCAGGGACGACCGGCTGCGTTGACCTGCGCCCTCAATCCCTCTGCCTCCGTTTAAGATTGGGTAGAACGGCCGCGGATGAAGTTCGGCTCGCGTTTCTCACGCAGCGCTTTCAGCGCCTCTTGAGGAGCCTCACCTGTTGCTTATCGCTTTGAAGAGTGGGTGCGCCAGTACGTTACCGAGGCGCCGATCGTAGCAACGACTGCAATAAGTAACAAAGTCCAGTCAAACAGTGTCATCCCTACCCTCTTGCAGTTCGCCTTCAAGCCAATAGGCCCATAGAAATAATCCCATCGATC
>CAUZQN010000420.1:0-3765 GCA_963581605.1 uncultured Binatia bacterium (SeqCode) | reverse complement strand
TACGAGGGAGCAGCACTCAAGCAGGTTTTTCATGAATTGAGTCAGGATATCGTACCGGACGTTGTGTTGACGCATCGCCTCGAAGATCGCCACCAGGATCATCGTTTAGTTGCGGAACTCACCTGGAATACCTTTCGTGATCATTTGATCCTTGAATACGATATTCCCAAATACGAAGGGGATCTGGGTGCCCCAAACGTCTTTGTGCCGCTCGAGCGAACACTTTGTCATCAGAAGATCGAGACCATTGTTGAGACCTTCGTCACCCAGAATACGAAACCGTGGTTTGCTAAGGATACATTCTGGTCTCTGCTGCGCTTACGTGGTCTCGAATGCAACTCGCCAACACATCTTGCCGAAGGCCTGTATTGTCGGAAAATGACACTCTGACATTCACCTCCTGGACCAACGCCATCCCGCCCAGCTTCCCCTCCTCAATCCTTATCAGCCCAGCTTTTTTCGTAGTCCGTGGTCATGCGCCCACGCGCGCGCAGATGTTGGATCTTCCATTCGCCATTCACTTTGACGTAGTCGTCTTCGTAGCGGGCGGCCAGCCACTTGGCCTGGTTGTTCTTGTAGAAAGTAAACGGCCCAAAGAAATACCAGATGCCCGTGGCTCGCTCCCCATCGATTTTGATGACCGGATTCAGCACCTGGTGCTGAGAGAAGCTGATCAGTTTCTGGAAGCCCTGGAATAGCTCACGGATGGCCGCATGGCCTTGGGCTTTCCCAAAGCCGGCGCCCTCCCAGATACCGTCTTCAGCAAAAATCGTCGTGATTCTGTCCGGGTTGTGGTCGTCGTCACAAATATCGCAGTAGGTTGCCTTCAATTGTTTGATGGCTTCAATATCTTCAATCCGAGTCATCCGTTTTTCAAGTTCAGCCATGTCCATAAGACATCCTCCTTTTCATGTTGATTTCAATGAGTACAGCCGATTTTAATTAGCATGCATAACAAAACTGCTTGGAGCAAGTTGTCAGTACCCCGGCCCCTCCCCCCTGGATTCCCGTTTCCACGGGAATGACAGGCTTTCTTGTGTCATACCTGCGCAAGCAGGTATCCCGGCCTACGGCACAAGACCGAGTTTTGTTAGTGGCTCTTAGTTCGGCCAACTTTAGTTGGCACCTTCAGCATCTAGTTCGTACGCAGCACTTGCCCCGGCAGCACTCCCGTATGACGCTGGCCTTCGTACAGTATCTGTCCGTTCACGATTGTGTACTGAATCCCCTCTGCCTGCGTCACCAATCTGCGTCCGCCGCCCGGCAGATCGTGGCGGATCTCCGGACGCTCGGGGGAGCCAACGGTACTCATGTCGAAGATGGTGATGTCCCCCGCCAGTCCGGGCCGCAGCATGCCGCGATCGGTAATACCAAAATACTGGGCAGGCTCGGAGGTGATTCGTTGCACTGCATATTCAAGCGTGAGCGCCTGCTTCTCGCGCACGAACCTGCCCAGCAGATAGCTTGGGTAGCCTGCGTTGCACAGCATGTCGACGTGTGCGCCACCGTCGGAGATGCCGATCAGCGTACGTGGGTCACTGAATTTCTTCGCTACACGCTCCTCGTTGATATCGAGTAGCGGCAGCATGTAGTCGAGCGCCAGATCGTCCTCGAGCGCCAAATCGAAGAATGTGTCGAGCGGCGCTACACCACGTTCCGCAGCAATTTCAGCGACCGTCTGCCATTCGACTGCCTTCAACGCAGGGTTGGTCGCCTCCTTGACCTTGGTATTCTCCCATATGTTATGAAAGACCGTGCTGCGCTCCAGGTCGGCGGCAAATGCACGGCGGAACTCCGCATCGGCATAAGCGCGTTTCTGATCCTCAGGCGTGGCGTCACCGAACACCGCTTTTGTGGAACGCATGCTGGCAAACAGAAACGGATTGCGCAAATTAAACTCGACGACAAGCGGACGGACTGCCACTTGCGGCCGACTGCCTCGTGCCAGCAACGGAGCCACCTGTTCCAGCGTATCAGTCCAGGCTTCAGGGGCATCGTCGCGATCGCGCAGGTTGAGCCATGTCACTGGCCGTTGGCTCTCTGAGACCAGCAGCTCAAGCAGCCTATATTCCTTCTCGGATACAGCGCTCGGCCTTTTGGTCAATGCCACTTCAATCGTGCCTTGGCCGCGTTCTCTCAGCAGCCCAGCGTATGCGCGCAACTCAGCATGACTCGCCAGGCGACAAGCGAGTGGTCGCGCCTTGTAGCCGAGATGCTGCGGCAATACCGTAAGGGAGAGGCCCAGCGCACCCGCGTCGAGTGCCTCACCCAAAAGAGAGCGGATCTGCTCAGTTTCCATTGCCGTCGCCTCACGCTGCATCGACTCATTGCCCATCACAAATTGGCGGAACGGGGACAACGCGGCCAGAAATCCGACGTTGATTCCAGTCCCGCGTTTAGCCGCTGCATCCATATACTGCGGGAAGCTTTCCCAGTCCCACGGTAGGCCCTGCTCCAGGACAGCGTAAGGAATCGCCTCAACGTGGACGAGGTTAGACATCGCGACGTCACGCTCTGCGGGCTTGCACGGCGCCAATCCGACACCGCAATTGCCCATGATCACACTCGTCACGCCGTGCCACGATGAGCAGGTAACGAGCGGGTCCCAGCAAATCTGCGCATCGTAGTGCGTATGCGGATCGATGAAGCCCGGTGCAACGATGAGATCCGAGGCGTCGATCACGCGCGCGGCCCCGCCCGAGACTGCGCCTATCTCGACAATGCGTCCCGCGCTCAGCGCCAAGTCCGCACGAAAAGCGGCTGACCCACTCCCATCGACGACCATACCATTTTTGATCAGTATATCGTAAGGCATTGCTGCTTCCCTCCTTGCAACTACCGTAGCCTCAATAATCACTCCCAGTGGCAAGCGCCGGCTCAGGTGTATTTTCGACAGGGCGATTTTCAAGCTGACCGATCTGCCACGCACGAGAGAGGTCCTGGGCACGCACCATCCTCGCATACTGGCCGTCGTGAGCCAGCAGACTCTCGTGCGTGCCCTGCTCCACAATAGACCCGTTATCCAGGACCACGATCAGATCGGCGTCACGAATGGTGCTGAGACGATGGGCTATTGCCACAGTCGTGCGCTCAGCCGTGAGTCGCGATATCGCTTCTTGGATCAGATGTTCGGTTTCGGTGTCGACTGAGGAAGTCGCCTCATCGAGAACCAAGATCGGAGCGTCTTTGAGTAGCGCCCGAGCAATGGACAAGCGTTGCTTTTGACCCGCGGATAGCCGGACGCCGCGTTCGCCGATGAGCGTGTCATAGCCGTCGGACAAATCGAGGATAAACTCTTCTGCGTTGGCCGCACGCGCCGCCGCTTGCATTTCCGCTTCCGAGGCGTCCGGACGGCCAAAGAGGAGATTCTGGCGCACGCTTCCATGGAAGAGAAAGACATCTTGCAGCACCACAGCAATATTGCCGCGCAGAAAGTCAAGATCTAAAGAGCGTACGTCATGCCCACCAATCCGAACGGCTCCGTGCTGTGGATCGTAAAACCGTGGGATAAGGTTGGTCACAGTGGTTTTCCCTGCCCCGGTCGCACCAACCAACGCCACCATAGCGCCCGCTGCAATATTGATGTTGACGTTGGAGAGGACAGGCCGATCTGGCTGGTAGGCAAACGTCACATCTTGGAGCGTAATGTCCCAGCTCATGTGAGTCGGCCGCAAGCCGCCGGCTGGGCTGACAATATCAGGCTGGAGGTCGAGCAGTTCGAAAACACGCTCGGCGCTCACGGTCGCTTTCTGGAGCGTGTCGTTA
>CAUZQN010000419.1:0-3778 GCA_963581605.1 uncultured Binatia bacterium (SeqCode) | reverse complement strand
CGCCTTCACCACCAATCAGGTAGGCGATGTGATGGCCTGCAATATCGACCTCTCGCTGCTCAAAATTGGCGGCCCTGCGCTCTGCCTGGGTTGCTTGTGTGAGGAGAACGCTCGGGAAGAGAAAATACACCACGGCCAGTCCGACTAACAGCATGGAAAAGGTTGCGAGCAGCAGCTTTTTTTTGGTCACGGCCCTATCTTCTCCCTATTCGGCTCGCTTCCGGCCTAGCTCCCCGCACTAATCTGATCGATGAGTTTCTGGGCGTTGGCGTGGCCCTGATCTGCCGCCTTGTGTATCAACTCAAGACCTGCCTCCATATCTTTTGCGACCCCGCGACCTTCCAAATACATGGCCCCGAGATTGAATTGCGCGCCTGAATGTCCACGCTTGGCTGCTTCCCGAAACCACACTGCGGCCTCGGCATCATCCTGATCCGTGCCACGGCCCGTGAAGTACATGGTACCGAGGTTGAACTGCGCTCCGGAGTGGGACTGATCGGCTGCCTGGAGATACCAGCCGCGCGCTTTCGAGAAGTCCTGATCAATACCATAGCCGTTATCGTACAGCACGCCGAGATTATATTGCGCATCAGCCGAGGCTTGATCGGCTGCGTTCCGAAACCAAATGGCCGCCATGGCGTAATCCTGCTCCACGCCTTGGCCTTTGACGTACATCATGCCTAAACGGTACTGGGCTTTGGTGTGGCCGCTCTCTGCCGCCTTCTGAAACCATTTGGCGGCTTCTTTCCTCCCGGTGTCGTCTTTTTTCCCCGCGAAATACAACATGCCCAGGTTGAATTGCGCTCCGATATGGCCTTGCTTGGCCGCTCTGCGGAACCATTTGACCGCCTCCTTGGCACTGCGTTTAACGCCTTCGCCCTTGACGTACAGGACGCCAAGATTGTTCTGCGCCTTTGCATCGCCGTCCTCAGCCTGTGCCTGAACGGTATCCGCCCCTTCTTGTGCCTGCACGAACGGCTGGAAGAAGAAAATGAAGCTGCTGATCAGCACGGTCAGTCCCGTGCAGCGTATTATTGTTTTCATACCGTCTCCTTGTGTGGCCCCGTCTGCTTAATATCTGCGCAAGACTAGAGATAATCAAAATTGAAGGGCGACTCAACTGCATACCGACTCTGCTCGACGTCTGGCCGTGCGAACGTTAGGATGCCGGCCTATGCAATCAAATGGAGCAGACGGTCCTCATTCTTGGTTTGGTTGGTTTGTGAGGGGGGATGTTGACGGGTTTTTCGGCCTGTTTATCGATAATTTGCTGCAACTCATGCTAATAGCGGTCTTGTGTCCGTTGGTGTGTGGGTTTCCGCAAGAGTTGGTGATCGGCCGTATCCTGCCAGGTGCGGCGATTTCCATTCTACTCGGCAATGTCTTTTACGCCTGGCAGGCCTGGCGCCTGATGCAACAGACAGGACGCAGCGACATCACTGCGCTGCCGTACGGCATCAATACGCCCAGCCTGTTTGCCTATATTTTCCTCATTATGGGGCCCATTTATCAGGAGACACACGACCCAACCTTAGCCTGGCAAGTTGGACTATTTGCCTGTTTGCTGAGTGGGATCATGGAAACGGGCGGGGCGTTTGTGGGCGACTGGCTGCGGCGGCATACCCCGCGGGCGGCGCTGCTGACGGCGCTGGCCGGGGTGGCGATTACATTTATTGCCATGGGATTTATCTTTCAGATTTTCGCCAGCCCGATGATTGCTATCGTGCCGATGATGATAATTCTGATGACCTATGCGTCTCGGCGGACTTTTCCGGGTGGTCTGCCGGGTGGATTAGTCGCAGTCCTGACTGGTGTCGCGCTGGCGTGGGGTCTGCGTGTTTTAGGCATGCCGGTGTTTGAACCGCCGGCGGAGCAATATCGATTCGGGCTGCATCTGCCCGTGCCGGTCCCCCAGGATCTCTTTGCCCTGCTGACCAGCGGGCGTGGCTGGCAGTATCTGGCCGTCATTTTTCCTATGGGCCTGTTTAATATCATTGGCTCGCTGCAAAATTTAGAGAGCGCCGAAGCGGCGGGGGATCGGTATGAAACCAAGCCCTCACTTTTGGCAAACGGCATCGGCACGCTGGTGGCGGCCCTGTTTGGGAGCGTGTTTCCGACCACCATCTATATAGGCCACCCCGCCTGGAAGGCCATGGGTGCGCGTGTGGGTTATTCGGTTGTGAACGGGGTAGTCGTTGCTTTGTTGTGCCTTGTGGGCGGCATGACGTTGATACTCCAGGTGCTCCCGTTGGAGGCCACGCTGGGCATACTGCTGTGGATCGGCATCATCATGACCGCCCAGGCGTTTCAGGAGGTTCCCAAGCCACATGCGCTGGCGGTTGCCTTTGGACTCATTCCCGCACTCGCGACCTGGGCGCTGCAGTTGATTGACACCAGTCTGCGCAAAGCTGGGACTTCTTTATTTGAAATAGCTCCCAAGTTCGGCACTGATCTGTATATTCATGGGGTGATTGCGCTGAGTCAGGGCTTTCTGCTGAGCGCCATGGTCTTGGCCGCAATGCTGGTTTTTATCATTGAGCGCCAATTTCTCAGAGCCGCTGCTTGGACTATGGTGGCGGCCGTCCTCTCGTTTTTTGGTCTCATTCACGCGTATGAACTAACACCGGCAGGAGTACAAAATTCCTTTGGTTTTGCTGCTGCTCCGGACTTTGCGCTGATGTACGGCCTGAGTGCTGGGCTGCTCGTTTTTTTCCATATCTTTGGCAGAGAAGCCGACTCCTAAGGAATATTGGGTGGGGCATAGGCCCCACCCGCTTGTATTACTCTTTTTCCTCTTGCACCTGCACCAGCTCAAGATCAATGGTGATTTCGATTTCTTCACCAATGGCCACGCCGCCTGTATCAAGGATGGAGTTATACTTGAGTCCATAATCCGTCCGATTGATCGTGGTGGTCGCGCTCCCCCCCATGCGGCTATTCCCGTACGGATCTTTCATCGCTTTGGGGGAACCTTTGACGTTGAGCACAACTTCTTTGGTGACTCCCATGAGAGTGAAGTCGCCCGTCACGTTGTATTCCATGTCACTCACTTTTTCGACCTTCTTGGATTTGAAAGTCATGGTCTTATTCGCTTCTTCCGCGACATCGAAGAAATCGGGGCTTTTCAAATGACCATCACGCTTCTCGTTGCGTGTATTCACCGAGGCAACGTCGATGGTTACTTCGACCGATGATTTGCTCATATCTGTGTCATGGATCATCACCGTGACATCGAACTTATCGAAATTCCCTCGCACGGTCGAAACCATATAATGACTCACCGCAAACTGGATGCTGGCATGCGCGGGGTCGCTCTTCCAGGTTGCGGCCTGAGTCACACTTGGGATCAGTAAAACGATCCCGGCGAGTGCTGAAATAATGCTACGCTGCATACTTCTCCTTCTTCTTCTTGTCCTGGTTAAGGGTGTGGGCAGTATGTAATTTTGTCCAGCCCCGATTGTGTTGCAGTGTTGTTTTACAAAAGAACCTCTCCTCCAGTCGAAAATATTTCCTCAACTCTCAGGTCCTCTGCCAGCCTCCACCCAGCGCTTTGTACAAAGCAATGACCTGAGAAGCAAGGGCCGTTTGGCTTTGTGCCAGCTCATCTTGAGCGGTGTATAAGGCGCGCTGCGCAATCACGACACTTAAGTAGTTCTCAAGCCCGCTACGGTAGCGTTCGGTGGCGATTTCTACCGCGTTCTGGCTGGCAGTGACCGAGTCGGTCAACCAGCGCTGGCGGATCAGCTCTTGGGCATACGCCACCAACGCGTTTTCAACT
>CAUZQN010000418.1:0-3780 GCA_963581605.1 uncultured Binatia bacterium (SeqCode) | reverse complement strand
ACCGCTTCGGTCTTGGACACTTTCTTCGAGGCCAACCGGCGGTGATTGAGCATGTTCAGAAAATCCGTATTGCCGCCCGTATTGAGTTGGTAGGTACGCTCCAGTTTGACCCCGCGCTTCTTGAACAGATCGGTCAGGACCCGGTGGGTGATCGTCGCGCCCAGCTGCGCCTTGATGTCGTCTCCGATCAGGGGCAGCTTGCGCTCCGCAAACCGCTGCGCCCAGAGCGGGTCGCTGGCGATGAAGACTGGCATATTATTAATAAATGCGACGCCGGCCTGGAGCGCGCATTCGGCATAAAATCGCGTCGCCTCTTCCGAGCCCACGGGCAAATAATTCAGCAGCATGTCTGCGCCCGAGTCTTTGATGCTCTTGACCACGGCCGCGGCGCTGGGTTCCGCCTGGTCGGCCACAACAAATGTGTATTTATCGTCATACTCGCGCATATGGGGAGACACCCCATCCAGAATCTTCCCCATCTGGACCGTGACACCCGCCGGCGGCAGATCGGGACAGAAGACGATCGTACAGTTCGGCGGGGCAAAGATCGCCGCATGCACGTCTTGCCCGACTTTGCGCTGGTCGATATCAAAGGCCGCGACGACGCTGATATCGCCGGGCTGATAGCCCCCGATATCCCAGTGCATCAGGCCGATGAGGTCCTGCGGTTTCTCCCGGTAGTACTCGATGCCCTGCAGGAGCGAACTGACGCAGTTCCCCACTCCGACAATCGCGATCTTGATTCCGCTCATTTGTTTACTCCTTCTCTGTTCATGGAAAGACAGGCTCCTTGGCGGGCCGAACACTGTCTCGGCGGCAGGTTGCCCAGTCCTCACTGCGTGGAGGCAGACGTTTTTATGCGCCTGTCAGAACTGGTCGAACAGGCGCGTAGACTACTGGCTGGGTAACATCAAGAGCATTTCTGAGTACCTCTGGAACGGAAAACGGGGCTCAACCCCGTTGACATCTTCCGCTACAATCTTTTTATTCATCTATTTAACCCGGAGATTGAGCTATGTCCAAAGCGACACACATGCAGGACCATTTTACAAAAGTTGCCGAACACTACCGGAACGTCCGCACCACAGACGAGGCACCGATACACTACATCTGCCAGAGGCTCGCGGAACGTGGGTGCACAAGGGCAGCTGATGTCGGTTGTGGTGCCGGACGATATGATTTGCTGTTACTGCAGAAGATGCCCGAGCTGCATCTCTTGTGCATCGATCGTGGTGCCGAAATGCTCCGCCACTTGACCGAGCACCTGCGTGAAGCCGGCATCGACCGCTTCGAACCCATCCAGACCGGCGTGGATGAACTCCAATTGAAAGACAACTCCCTGGACGCGGTGTTCACCTTCAACGCCATTCATCATTTCGACTTCCCGGCCTTCATTCGGGATGCGAGCCGCGCTCTGCGGACGCGTGGCCAAATTTTCATATATACACGAACGCCCGAACAAAATGCCAAATCGGTATGGGGGCAGTATTTTCCAGGATTTTTGGACAAGGAGCAGCGCCTGTATAGCCAGGACCAGATGCGAACCTGGGTTGAGGAGAGTGGGTGCGTGCTGAGCGACGTGGAGACTTTCCAGTTCACGCGGCACGCCACAGTCGCGCGACTCCTTCAGCAGGCACATGCTCGACACTACTCGACGCTGTCTCTGTACGAGACTCAGGAGTTCGCCGAGGCGCTGCAAACGTTTGAGCGCAATATCCAGAGGCAGTGCAACGGCTCCGACACCGTAGTGTGGGACGACGAAAACGTCCTGCTCGTCATCGAATCGCAGCCGTCGAACTGAGCGTATTGCTCGTAAGAGGGACGAGACACGCAGTAGACAGACCGGCCTATGAGTTCTCTCTGACCTGGCACGCTCTCAAGTCAGCTCAAGCGCCAGTCGTCATGACGCCGGGAACGAAAGACCTTGAATTCAGTCTCTGCTGTAGATGATTATGGCGCAACGGGCGAGAGGCGCGATTGCTGACAGATCTCAGTGAAAGACGATGTGGCAAGCGATCAGGGAGGCTGCCAACACGACACCAAATCGTGCCACAGCAGGACTCGAAGCCTCTACCAGTTTCATGTCGAGACGCCAGCCATGCTTGAACCAGGTGGGAATCGCCGTGCCGAGGACCAGCCCCAAGATGATCCACATGGAGCGGACGAAGTAATTCATCTGGGGAAAGCCGAGCTTGAATGCCACGGTGAGGGGAATGCTGATCGCCAGCATCGTCAGCACAAGCCGAGGCGACGGTCGCAGCAAAAAGATGGCGGCGACTACGAGCAGAACGAAACCGTTCTTCACATAGTAGCTGAGCTCGTTGAACCAATGCGTCAGCGGGAACTCGGGATTATCGAACTTGATGTAGATCTGAATGAGAGCAAAACTCAATCCGGTTAGGAGTGTGCCGACGATGGCCCACTTCGCAGCGCGTACCATCTCCGCATCGCTGGCGTCGGTTTTGATGTAGCGCTTATAGACATCCACCGACCACAGGGTGGATACGGAGTTGAAGATCGAGTCCACCGTGCTCATGAGCGAGGCGAACAGGCCGCATAGAATGATGCCACGCAGACCGCTGGGCAGCAGTGTTTTCACCATGGTTGCGTAAGCTTGATCCGGATCCGTGAGCGGATGGGCCGCGGTGATGCCGACCAAGGCAATGGCCGGCACGATGATGATGAGGACCATGAGATATTTGAAGACTCCCCCCACCAGGAGCCCGACCTGAGCATGGGCCAAGCTCTTGGCTGCGAGGGCGCGTTGCAGAATGATCTGGTTGGCGCCCCAATAGTTGAGGTTGAGCAAATTCATGCCGATGAGCGCTATCCACGGGAGTGTTTCGTGATCGGCAGGTAAGTGTAGGTGCATCTTGTCGGGCGTCTGGATGTAAAGTTCAGTCCAGCCACCGAGTTCCTGGATCGCCAAATCCATCATGAGCAGACCACCCACAACCAGCAGCACGAACTGCACCATGTCAGTGCGCACGACCGCGGTGAGTCCACCCAGGTAGGTATACGTGGCAGAGAAAAGGCCGAGGATCGCCACTATGCAACCCAGGCGTACGGGTGCGCTATCACCCAGGAAAGAGACAAAGTCGCCGAAGACGCCGTCGATCGCCCACGCACCCCAGAACAGCGCAGAGCCCAAGTACATGAACGCGTATAACACCATCATCAATATGGAGTAGGTGAGCCCCACCTTGGGACCGAATCTTGATGCGAAGAATTGGCTGATCGTCGTCACTCGGGCGCGTAAGTAGTAAGGCACGAAGATGAACGTCGCCATCAGAATGCCGACGATTGCGTTGATCTCGAGATTGGCCTGCGCTAGACCGAACAGGTAGGCAGACCCCGCCATACCGAGGAAGTGCCCGGCATGGATGTTCGTGGCGATGGTAGAGATGGCAATGGACGGCCATCTCAATGATCGCGAGGAGAGAAAGTACTCCTCGGCAGTAGTTTCAGTCTGACGTTGGGCCGACACGATGCCGACGACCATAATGATGACGAAATACGAAACGATGATCAATGCATCCAATATCATTCGAGGACGCTCCAGACGGTTGAGTAGTACAGCTCGGCCCCGTCTTCGGTCCTGAATGTCGGCGTAATCCCCTCCTCGCCAGAACCACGTCATATCATAGGGGGGAATTATGGAGCTGGCAATCTCGCCTTGTTGCTACGTGCGAAAAGCTCAGACCTGTTGCGCCCGCTCTGTTGTCGCACGGACTTCTTGTATGACCGGCCCGCTTTGCTACAATCCCCCATGTTGCAAAG
>CAUZQN010000417.1:0-3781 GCA_963581605.1 uncultured Binatia bacterium (SeqCode) | reverse complement strand
AGGATCCTATGTCCATTTCGCGCCACGCCCTCGTATGGCGGGGGGTCACTCCGAGCACTGCCCCAAGAATCTCTGCGGTCTGGTAGGCGCGACTCAAATCACTGGTGTAGAGAGCCTGGATGCGGCCTGCAGCACGGAGTTGCCGCGCGAGCCGGCGTGCTTGGTCATGGCCCGTTTCGCTCAGAGGTGTGTCGGCGTGCCCCTGCCAACGGTTCTCCTGGTTCCAGACGGTCTCCCCATGTCGGACCAAGAGCAATCGAACACCCACATCCATCCCGATCTCTCTCATATTATGGAAGAAGGTTGTCCAGACGAACGGTCAGGTCTGGCCTGCCTCAGTACAGCTCTGTAGCACGTCCGTGTGGGGATTACTATGGTCCGTTGGCGTTTCGGGCCAGATGTGGTAGCAGGAAGCCAGCGTAGGTGCGCGGAGGAGAGTCTGCAGTACGGCGCGTTTTTGCCCCATCTCAGGCCGCTCGCTCAGCGAGATGTCCTCAACCGTATTAAGACAACGGCGTGAACGCGTTCCCTACAAGAGAAAGGACATAACTTTCGTATGCAACTGAAGAAAAGAATCCCCAAAGTCCGCTCCGCTCAACGGTGGACGGCTCTCCTTGTCATATGTTCCTTCAGCCTGCCTGCCTGCTCCGAGCCGGAAGTCTATAACCCCATGGTCGAGATCTCGAATGTCGAATTGACCCGTCCAGAAGAAAACGTCCTGCGCATCACGCTCGACTACGAGTTAGCACCTGAGTTCAGGATCCCGCTGCCGTATAAAGAAATCGTTGTCTCTCCACTCGAGCCGCAAGCCAAAATCCTCGTCGCTCTTGAAGAGTTCATCCTCTCGGTTGATACGGTCATCGTCAAAATGGGTATTCCTCCGGAAGCCGGTCTTGATTGGGAAGATGTCAGCGACGAAGAGCAGTGCTGTATCGTGTCATTAAAAGGACTTGTGGAAGAAGGTGGCAAATCACGTTATGAGCGGATCAGCAACGAACTGCGCGTTCTGCCCCCGCAGCTTTCCGAGTAATCACAAGGGTAGCCAGGGATAAAACAAGGAGAGCGCAGAGTGGACTTAGCCTATTCCAAAGAAGATGAGGCCTTTCGCAAAACGGTTCGGACCTGGCTGAAGACGAATCTTCCCAAGAAAGACAAAACAGCGAGTGACCTGCCACCGAACGATCCCCAGCGCGTGCAGCGCGCCAAGGACTGGCAGCGCAAGCTGTGCGAGGCGGGCTATGTTGCCCTGAGTTGGCCTAAAGAGTACGGCGGCCAAGGCAACCCGGATATCATGCGCCAGACCATAGTGAATGAAGAACTGGTTCTGGCACGAGCACCCGGGCTGATCGGCGCATCAGGTCTGACCATGCTCGGTCCAACCCTCTTACAGGTTGGTTCAGAAGAACAAAAACGTCGCTATCTGCCCAGAGTCCTGACAGCTGAAGAAATATGGTGCCAGGGCTACTCCGAGCCGGGCTCGGGTTCTGATTTGGCCTCACTGCGTACCAAAGCCGAACTTGTAGGCGATACATTCATTGTCAATGGTCAAAAGGTCTGGACCTCGGGCGCACAGTTTGCAGACTGGATGTTCTGTTTGGTTCGAACCGATCCGGATGCGCCCAAGCACCGCGGCATTTCGTACATCCTGATTGATATGAAAACGCCGGGCATCACCGTCCGGCCGCTCGTCCAAATGACAGGGGATGCGGGCTTTAACGAAGTCTTTTTTGAAGACGTTCGCGTGCCACGAGAAAATCTCGTAGGCGAACTCAACCAAGGCTGGCTGGTCGCCAACGCGACGCTTTTTCATGAACGCAATATGCTGGGCTCAACTACGCGCACCCAGCTCATGATGCAGAATCTCGTCCACCTGGCACGCTCCCATCAGCGCTACGGCAAACCCGCCGCACAAGATCCCATCGTCCGACAAAAACTGGCTGACCTGACCATACGGGTAGAGGCCATGCAGTACCATTCCTACCGGCAGCTGACTGATGCCACGAAGGGCCGTGCGCCGGGGATTGGTGCTATGGTCAATAAACTGGTGGGAACCGAACTCAACCACGATATCTGTGCCCTGGCGTTAGAGCTTATGAATTCCTACGCCCCGCTCAACCGCGGTGCCGCCCATGTCATCGACAATGGCATTTGGCCGTATGAGTTTATGTTTACACTTGGGCTGATTATTGGTGGTGGGACTTCTCAGATTCAGAAAAATATTATCAGCGAGCGCGGGCTCGGCATGCCCAAGTCACGTTAGCGAAACGAGGGGTTGGGGATTAGGGGCTGGTGGAAAACAGGGGTAGGAAGAGAGTATGGATTTCGGTTTATCGGAAGAACAAGACTTGCTGCAAAGTTCAGCCAGAGCGTTTCTCACCCAAGAATGTCCGCCACAGTTCGTGCGCGCCCTGCTGGACGACAAAGACGGCTTCTCAGCTGAGCTGCATCGCAAGATGGCGGAGCTGGGCTGGACCGGCTTACTCGTTCCAGAGAAATACAACGGCCTGGGGCTCAGCATGCTCGATATGGCCCTGCTCTTAGAAGAAATGGGCAGGGCCGTTGTGCCCGGTCCTTTTCTCTTTTCGTCCGTACTGGCCACATTCGCCATTATGCAGGGCGGCAGTGCGAAACAGAAAGAAGCCTGGTTACCTCGACTGGCTTCGGGCGACGCGATTGGCACGCTGGCGTTTCTTGAAGCCAGTGATCGTCTGGATGCAGCTGGGGTCACACTCAAAGCTAAGAAAAAACACGGCGACTATACACTGAACGGCACCAAGATGTTCGTACCGTTTGCCTCGGTCGCGGACGTGTTGGTCGTTGCGGTGCGAACCAGTGGCAAAGGTGAAAAAGGGGTGAGTCTGGTATTGGTGGAACGTGAGGTACCAGGCTTGGCCATCAAGCCGTTAGACATTTTCGACCGCACCCGGCGTGTGCACGAAGTTCACTTCAAGAATGTACCGATCAGCGGTTTTCTCAGTAAAGAAGGAAAAGGCTGGAAACTGCTCGCTCGGCTTCAAGACCTGGCGTGTATCGCGCTCGCCGCAGACAGTCTGGGCGGAGCGCAGCAGGCGCTGCACATGGCAGTCGAGTACACCAAAGTCCGCGAGCAGTTTAATAGCCCCATCGCCTCCTTTCAGGCCCTCAAACATATGGCCGCAGAAATGGTCAGCGACATCGAACCTTCCCGGTCGTTGGTGTGGTATGCCGCCTACGCCTTTGCGACTCGCTCCCGTGAGACATCCCGTGCGGCATCTGTGGCCAAAGCACGGCTGTCTGATGTGTATTCACGCACCACCAACCGCGCGGTCCAAATGCACGGAGGGATA
This sequence comes from uncultured Binatia bacterium (SeqCode), assembly GCA_963581605.1. Taxonomy (GTDB): domain Bacteria; phylum Desulfobacterota; class Binatia; order Bin18; family Bin18; genus Bin18. The sequence goes on along the minus strand of CAUZQN010000417.1, from coordinate 455 downwards.
GGCTTCACCTGGGAGCACGACATGCACTTTTGGTTCAAGCGGGCCAAGTGGAATGAGTTTGCCTTCGGCGATGCCACCTACCACCGGGAACGCATCGCGCAATGGGATGGGTTTTAGTAGACTTTTATGTCATTCAGCCTGGGTATTGTCACGACTCTGAGAGAGGCATCCCTATGTATATACCTTTGGTCTTTGCAATCTTCTTTTACTGTATCAATCCACTCGCTGCCCATGCTCAGCCCGAACCACACATTCCCTTGGGTGCAATATGGCAGATGACGCTTGCGCAAACAGAGGAATTATCCAGCCTTGATCGGCAAACCGACGAGAGCCTCAAGGCAGCGGCAACGATACGCTCTGGCGCAGAAATCGTCCTGTATGCTACGTGGAAGGAACGGACCATTACGTTTCGGATTGATCGCAATTTTGGCTTGCACGCCATTGGCATCGAGCTC
>CAUZQN010000416.1:0-3786 GCA_963581605.1 uncultured Binatia bacterium (SeqCode) | reverse complement strand
GGCAGCTGCACAAAAGGAACCTTCTCCTTTGACGGAGGCACCGGTGTGTACGCCTGGGCAGTAGCACCTTAATCGCTAATTAGGATTCCGAACCAAGGCGGGTGTTTTCTTCGAGACGACACCCGCTTTCTTTGTGGATATATACCTCCCTCCATCCTTGGCCCCTGCCCCTGCCCTTTCTTATCTTCGGAAATTCATACACGAGGCGAGGTCATCAGGTCTCTTTTTGTTGGGGGATTGAACCGATCTCGGATGCGTAGGTATCGAAATTTCTGCTCTCTCAATGTACTTTTCTGGCATCTGTATTGCTCTATAGTGGAGCTAAGACGTGTTCCGCTCACTCTCCGCCTCAGCCAGAACTGTCCGAGCCTCTTGCGGTTCAAACGAATATTGCTCCGCACAGAATTCACACGCTGCGGAAACTTTGCCTTCCTTCTCAAGGAGATCTTCGACCTCTTGCAAGCCCAGCGCGACAATAATGCCCTGGACGCGTTCACGCGAGCAACGACAGACAAACCGGACCGGCATTTCGTCCACGCGGTGTGGATCAAATTTCTCAAGCACGTGGCTGAGTATTTGCCACGGTGTCCATCCGTCATGAACCATCTGACTCACAGGTCTCGCGTTCGCAACAGCTTCTTCAATATAAGCCAGCGTGGCATCATCCGCATCAGGCATGGCCTGGATGATGAAGCCGCCGGCAGCGCTGACGGTTTCATCCGGCTGGACAAACACGCCTAAACTGACGGCCGAAGCCACCTGCTCAGAGGTCAGTAGATAGTGGGCAATATCCTGCCCAATTTCTCCCGAGACGATGGGTAACACCGTGCGATAAGGCTCTTTATCCCAGCGGTGCCTGCGTATCACTGCCATCGTGCCTTTCCCCACAAGACTACCAACGTCGAGCTTGCCATTCCGAACCGGAAGATGTGCGCGCGGTCGGTAGACAAATCCACGCACCTCGCCTTGCGCATTCGCGTCAATCACTAGCCCGCGCAACAGTCCATTGCCCATAAACTGGATGGACAGCTGCCCATCTTCCTTCATCATACTGCCCAGCAGGAGCCCGGCGGTCATGGTCCGTCCAAGTGCTGCGGTTGCCGTAGGGGCGGTATTGTGACGTAAGCGCGCTTCGTCGGCCACGCCGGTCGTTACCACAGCCAGCGCTCGGACCGTATTTCCGGCGGCAGTCGCCTTTACGAGGACGTCAGACGGCGTCATGAAGTTGGGATTATGACGAGGTACGCGTCTCAGCGGTGCTCTTCTTTTTTATAGCGGCAGGTCGCTTTTTCGAACGCAGGCTGAGAGGAACGGTTTCAACGACCTCAAGCCCATAGCCGGGTAAGCTGACTAAGCGACGAGAAGAATTGGTCAACAACCGCATTTTCCGGACTCCTAGGTCACGCAAGATTTGCGCGCCGATTCCGTAATCACGAAAATCGCGCAGCTGCGAGCCCGGGTTGGTACTCGTCTGAGCTGAGCCGTTGTCGGATCGTCTGCTGGCTCGGCTTGTGTCCCGAAAGAGCTGCTCCCCTTGTCCGCTCTGTCGGAGGTAGAGAATCACCCCCCTGCCTTCAGCGGCGATCATCGTCATGGATTGCTGTAGGAGCGCGCTCGTATTGCCGTATGTGTAGCCGAAAACATCCCCAGGCACATACTCAGCGTGGGGCCGGACGAGAACGGGTTCGTCCGGATTGATATCGCCTTTTACCAGGACAAAATGTTCGGCTTCGTCCACATCACTCGTGTAGACATAGCCCGTAAAATCTCCACCGTATCGGGTCGGCAAACGTGCCTCGGCAACACGATGCACCAGCGAATCATTCTGCAGTCGATAATGAATGAGGTCGGCGATGGTCGCGATTTTGATCCCATGCTCATCTGCAAATTCCTCTAAATCAGGCAGACGAGCCATGGTTCCGTCCTCGCGCATGATCTCGCAAATGATGCCGGACGGATCCAGTCCGGCCAGACGGGATAAATCAACCGACCCTTCGGTTTGCCCGGTGCGAACCAGCACCCCGCCACGCCGGGCGCGGAGCGGAAACATATGCCCAGGCACGACAAAGTGCTCGGGTCGGGCGTCATCTCGGGTGGCGGCCAAAATAGTCGTCGCCCGATCTTCAGCAGAGATCCCACGTGTCACACCTTTTCGTGCATCAAAAGACACGGTAAACGCCGTCCCAAGTGGAGCCGTATTCTTGGCCACCATCATCGGCAGTCCCAGCGCGTCAATACGGTCTTCGGCCATGGGCATACAAATCAGTCCTCGGCCATATGTGGCCATGAAATTGATCGCGTCAGGCGTGACCTTTTCGGCTGCCATGCAGAGATCGCCCTCGTTCTCTCTGTCCTCATCGTCCATGAGAATAATCATCCGGCCAGCCCGGATTTCTTCAATCGCCTCTTCAATCGATGCAATATGACGGCTTTTATGGTCGGGAGCGCGCGAAGGTACGGAAAACATGCTCTGCCTCTCTTCTAATACCTTTTGGTCCTCGTATACGAGCATATAACTGGCACTCTGACAATCTGTCAAATAGACCCTACTGCTCATCCTCTTTTGTACAGCGAGCGTTTCTCCCCGGTTAAGACTTGACCACCTTACCGGGGCCAGGTAAATAACATGTACGCACCGCCTGGAGGGGCAGCTAGCTCAGTCCTGTAAAACCGGGTTCTGGAACACAATAGGAAAGGGGAAACGTGCTTCCAGAAAAGGCTTTGTAATAAGGAGAAGGCTTATGCCAAATGTAACGATCCAAGGAACAATTGATCTACGTCAAATCATTATTCGTCGGCCGGAGATGTTCCTCCGCGATCCGGATGGGATTAAACGCGTCAGCGAATATTATATCAATACCGAGTGCACCAAACTATTGCTTGAAGCGCTGGTCATCGAACCGGGCAAAAAACAACAGTTTTTCTTACAGGTGTGCAAAAAAGCGAATGGCGCGATGGTGCGCCTTGAACCGATCTGTCAGGTTGAAAAAACGGTTGGAGTCAAACGTCTGATGGGACAAGTCGCGTTTGCTATTCGCTCCCTGTTCCCAGGTTCGCGCTATGGAAAGACGAACATCGCAGAGCATCTGCCCGATAATGGTGGGGTAACAAACTCCTCGCGTGGAGGCGGCAAGAAACTGCGCGCCGTGGCGTAAGCGTTCAGCTCAGCACTGACAAAAAGAAGGGCATTCGCATAGGACCATATCGGTCCGCAGTTTGTCTCCTGGGGGCGCTTTCCCCCTCTACCAACCTGAGTCCGCCTCTGGGACGTCGTGTGTCTCACGATAGACGTCGGCTTCATACTGGAGCCAGTCCGCAGTGGCGCGTAGGACACGTCCGCCTTCGACTACGCACCAGTACATTCCACATCCTCCGATAAGAAATCCGCACAGAAAGGAACGAAGCTGCTTTTTCCACATATCGTTTCTCTCTATCGGAAAAAGCAGGCGAGTCTATATCGCCGACTTACGAGAAGGCCAGTTGTCCACGTCCCCACGCCGTCAACGCCAGACCGAGCTTGCACGACGTCGTCAGTGTTACCCGCTGCTGAAATACGTTGAATTTCTGTATTTCAATTTTTTTGAGAAGCCGTCGATAAATAAGGCGCATTGCTTCAGCAGCAACAAGGGAGCGACGGTCTTGCGGAGCTAAAAGGCTCACCACCCGACGGTAGTAATCCTGGGCCCGTTCCGCTTCGAATGTCATCAGCCTCAAGAATGCCTCATTATACACACCGTCCAGAAGCTCTTGTTCCGAGTATCCGAACCGGGCCAGGTCTTCGAGCGG
>CAUZQN010000415.1:0-3788 GCA_963581605.1 uncultured Binatia bacterium (SeqCode) | reverse complement strand
AGCCCCTCAATCACTGAGAGCTTCAATCACCGCATCGCACTGCTCGCGGAGTTCCACCCGGATCGGTTCCGGTGCAGGTCGTGTAACCGTGGGTTTCATGCGTCGCAGCACCTCCTTGACTCCGTACTGCTCGCGGAGGACTTCTTCTATACGGTCGAGGAAGAAAGAGCCCTTGGCTTTACTGATGTCGAGCAAGCCGATGGTAGTCCCGGCTAGACTATTGAGCCGGGGTGCAAAATCTTTCTGAGAACGTTCGATCGCATCGGTCGGATCGAGTAAGAACTCACCCATAGCGTACCTCCTCTTTAAGTGTGAATCTCCTTGGTCGTAATACGGCTGCCGGCATCAAAGCCGGCCCAGCCTTGCACCGCAGCGGAAAATCGACCGGCCGTGCCGCCGGCCACGATAATAACAATGTTTTCTGCTTTAGGAAACTTAGGAAATAGGGTGTCATCGGTTGGGGGTTCGCGGTCTTTCTTGGGCGTGCGTAGCATGCTGACCCCAACCCCTTCACCGCCATTCACACCAGGGCGCAGCTCCCGCAAGGGGCGGCGAATATTCTCATACAGGAATTGCCGCAGGTCGTTCTTGGACCAGCCGTCTTGAGCAAACGTTTTGGCATGTTCGGGACAGACCACGAGAACGGTATCGGAAAATAAAGGATAGTTTTTATGGTTCCACAGTGATCCCATGGACCAGCCCAGCGACAACGCCAGCTGTTCCGCCGTGCGACTAGCGTGATCGTTAATCTGCATGGGGGAATGACCGCCGAATAGCGTAATCGTACTTTGATCGGGTTGATAGCCCTTCTCCACATGCAGCGGCTCCCATGGGCTGTCTTCTTCATTCTCACCCACACAAAATGTGTACTGCGCGGGATGGCCCAGGGTGGCCTTGGTAATCTCGTGCGGCTTGGCCCCCCCAATATTAATAATAATGAGCCGGAGCGCACGACCTATCGTCGCATTAGCACGAAAACCATGACCCAAGGCGTTATGGCCGCCATTCACGCCAATGGCATTCCGTATCGGCCCGTTGATAATAGCCATGGGCGTGGCAGAGAACGTGGTCACGTTGATGCCATGAATGCAGAACTGCTCTTCACACATAGCCTCAACGCCGGCCAGCACAACGGGAAGGTAAGACGGGAGGCACCCTGCCATGACGGCGTTGATGGCAATCTTCTCCACCGTTGCTCGGCCATAGTTTGGGCCGATTTCTCCAACTATCTCCTGTGGATCACGAGGAGTTGCCGCCAACATACGCATGACGCGATCTTCGGTCGGCGGCACAACGGGTAAACCATCAGTGACACCGCGTTCGTACAGTAGCTCAACCGGGTCATCTTGGGCTTGTATGCGCTGGGAGTGCAGTTCAGCGATTTCTGGCATAAGCATTCTCCATATAGCTCAGTGCTATTTAATCGCCTGGGGATTAATCGGTGAGCCAACCGCACCGGTTATGGGCAAGGGCGGGGCAACAAACATGAATTCGTATACCCCGTCATTGGCACAGTCATCAGCCAGCCCTTCAAGGTCGAAAATCTCCCCGATCAACATGCCGGCATGCACAATCAAAATCATATGCAGAGGCTGAAAGATGTCCGGCGTTTCGTTGGGAATGACTTCCGTGCCCCAGGTGTCCGTAGCATAGCCGGCAATTTCTTTTTCACAGATCCAGGTTGCACAGTCGACGCCCAGCCCTGGCGCTGAACCGCCACTGTATTCGCCCCAGCTATCTTCTGCCCGTACTTGGCCGATTTGACCAGTCCGAATCATCACAATATCGCCAGTGCCAACGCTGACTTTACCCATATCGGCTGCACCATCGAGGTCGGTAGGATAAATGGCTTCGCCTGGCTCTAGCCACTGCTTGCCTTTGAAACGCGGGATATCCAGTAGTACACCTCGCGAGACGATCTTGTCTTTCGCGTTCTCCATGCCGTTTTTCTTTGCGCCCGTACTATTCACTTCACTAGCCGGATAGCCGTTGTACATTTGGCCTTGGTACATGATATGGGCCAGAGCATCCCACTGGGTGGCGCACTGGAGCGGCATGGTCACAGCGTCATCGGTATACTGAATATTTGGCAAATGATCCTGCGCACCGATGCTGATGTCGCCTCCGTCTTGAAGCATGAAATGGATGGGGTTGAAGCGTCCAAAAGACCCAGTCTGGGGACCTTTATCGTCAAATGGGATAGACAGAGAAATCACCTTGCCTTGTTTGACGAGCTTAGAAGCTTCAATAATATTTTGTGGAGTAATGTAATTGAGCGTCCCGAGTTGATCGTCGTCGCCCCAACGGCCCCAGTTTTTGTACTTCTCAGCAAGAGCCTTTACATCGTCCATTGAGTAGTGTTTTGCCATGGTCGTTCTCCTCCCGACTTTTGTGTCTCATATCTCTAAGTGGCCCGTCAATAGGTTGCCGCATTTATATACCAAGGCGAAGACCAAGCACTATATTTCGGCCTTTCAGGAACTCTGAAATGGGGAGGGTTTTCTTGCCTTCAAGCTGAACCGTGCTTATGTGAAGACAATCTTTTCCCGTTGCAATAGAGAGGTGGCTTGCTTCAATACCTATGACCGAACCAGGGACGGCAGGGACAGAGTGAGCGAAAACGTTTTCCTTACCAACACGGGCGCCAAGGATTTTAAGCCGCTTACCCGCGAGGTAGGTGTAAGCAGACGGCCAGGGATGAAACGCCCGGATGCCTTGCTCTAGGCTTACCGCATCCTGCGTCCAATCGATCTGGCCATCTTCCTTTTTGAGCATAGGCGCGTAGCTGACCGCTTCTTCGTTTTGAGGAGACGCAGAAAGTTTGCCCTGCTTAAAGAGCGCCAGTGCCTCTACAAGCACCTGCGCCCCTAGGATAGCGAGCTTATCGTGCAAACTCCCTCCGGTTTCATTATCTACTAACTCAACCTGCGTCTGGAGCAGAATATCACCTGCGTCCATTTGCTCACTAATATTCATGATCGTGACGCCGGAGTGTGTTTCTCCTCGGGCGATCGCCCACTGAATAGGAGCAGCGCCACGATACTTGGGGAGGAGTGAAGCGTGTACATTGATACAGCCGTATGGCGGCAGATCGAGAATCGGACGTGGGAGTATCCTCCCGTAGGCAGCGACAATAATGAGATCGGGTTGCCATTCTCTGAGGTGAGCAAGCGTCTCGGCAGCTCGTATCTTATGCGGCTGAAAAACGGGCACCTGATGTGCAGACGCACATTTTTTGACGGGCGGGGCATGGAGGACCATACGACGGCCAGACGGCTTATCGGGTTGCGCCACAACGCCAACAACCTCATCCTCCCTATCGAGGAGAGCCTGGAGCGAGGGCACCGCAAAGTCCGGCGTACCCATGAAAACGAGCCGGAGCGGTCGGGACAAGTCAGGAGGCGGAATAGGCTTTGTCATCACAGGAGCACTGCAGACTCTGGCAAGGGTCGAGAGTCCTGCGTCAAAACAGGACAAAGCGAAAGACGCGCGCCTCAGATCCCGGTAGATTCTTTACTGCGTTCGAGTGGCCGGCCTTCTCGGAGCAGTTTTTTTACCCGGCGAGAGTAGAGTTCGCGTTTGAGCCGACTAATCCGGTCAATGAACAGCTTTCCGGTGAGGTGATCGAGTTCGTGTTGGAGGCACACGGCAAGTAATTCCTCAGCCTGGAACGTGATTTCTTCTTGATCCAGCGTCCAGGCTGTAACCTCAATTTTGGCGGCGCGTTTGACTTCGGCGGTATAATCCAGCACGCTCAGACAGCCTTCTTCCCACACAATAGAACCATC
>CAUZQN010000414.1:0-3820 GCA_963581605.1 uncultured Binatia bacterium (SeqCode) | reverse complement strand
CGCGATAGGTCAGCTCGTCGAGTTGAATATGTGGGATCAAGAAAAACGGTCCCGCCCCCATTGTCGCGGCCCGCTGCTGGGCCGCTGATTACATATCATCCACAACCCAACACATCTGGACAATCGTGTGTTGTTCGCTACACAGCGCGACTTTCTCAGGACTTAGCATGCCTTTTGCGTCCCTCAGATTGTACGGTTGACGTCCTGCAAAATTACGGTGTCATCGGTCCTGACGAATGCGCTTTTCGGCTTGTTCTACCCGCTTGGCGCGTTCTAACGCCTCCCGCACGGCGTTATCCTGCGGGGCAAGCGCTTCGGTAACCTTCTCTGAGTGATTTCTCTGCTACTCCGCGGAGGTTATCGCAAGCTGCCCTCCATAGCATCTACGGGCTCTCAGCACACTCATCGTGCCGGTTATAGAATGTAGATGGGTTGGCGTAAAGTCTGGGCTCACTTGCGTTGCGCATACGCGGCGACCCATTATACCCCGTAGCCTGGATGGAACGGAGTGGAATCCGGGGCCTGCGCGCGTAGGATCTCGGGGCCAAACGACTGCCCGCTCACCCGGGCTCCCCGCCCTGCCTTTGAGCGGGCTTCCGCGCCAGGCGGGAGGGCTAGCGCTCATAATAGAAACAGTGGGGAATTATGTTTGCGACAATTGAGACAGCAGCGTCCGGACAGTTTTTACGAACTCACCTGGGCGCTGGATGGTGAGCTCCGCCGCTGTCGGGGCAAAATGGTGTATATTGAAGGTCAGCAAATAGGGACATCCTGTCTGTATAGCCGCCACTAAAATCGGCAGATCTTTCGGATCGGCCTGGCCTGTGTAAGCGTGTATCTCCTGGGGTCTTGGATCAGGAACCGTTCGGAGACTGCGACTCAGAATCAACTGCAACTCTGGTAATTTATTCGGGAGCTTGGCGGCAAGATTGCGTTCCACTTCGGTCACGACTTGCTGAGACGTCACACAGTCGACGAGAGTCAGCTCGCCTAATTGGAGGACTACATGACTTGCACTGTGCTCTGTTGGAGCGGCAGACCCAGCAAAAACGACATCGGCATCAAGAAAAACAGTCAGTTTGGTCATTTACGTTTTTGGCGCTGTTTTTCTTGGGTGTAGCGTGTCCGTTGTTCGCGCAGAGAGGCCAGCATTTCTTCCATACTTAGCCCCACTTCAACGCGGGCACGTTCTATTTCGCGCGCCAATTCGGGGACCATGGGAGCCATCGGGGTGAGGATCAAAACGCCATCGAGGTCGACAACACGGAACGTATCGCCCGGTTTGATTTTGTACCGTTCCCGTAGGCTGGCTGGCAAGGTGAGGGTACCTCGCTGGCGGACTTGTACCGTTGCCTCCATGTTTCACCTCTCTGTTTTTCTGTGTTTACTGATTTTCTGCTTACGATAAGCTGCCACACCAGCATCGTCAAGCGAGTTTCGATGATCTGCCACAGTGTGGTCTCAATATCGTCGAGCCCATACTAGACGTTCATCATCACGGTCTCGTCCACAAGCTCACTGGAGACAATCAATTCGGCGCGTTTAATCCCGGTGTCAATGCTCATCGCTATCAGCTCTTTCATCATTTCGCCCGCTGCTCATCATACGTCCGATCAATGCGCTCGAAGCGACGACGAATGGGCGTACGACTTTCCTCGTGGGGCAGGATGTACAATCGATTGGCAACAATGGCATCCACGACTTGAGCTGCAACATCATCCACGTTGAGAACCCGGCCAGCGAGGTTTTGGTCGTCTTCTGCTTGGTCGAGGACGAGCGGTGACGCCTCCGGGCCGCCTAGGTCGCCGGGACGATTGCGTTCCGAGTGACCGATATTTGTTTCGACCCGCATCGGACACAGGGCTGATACTCCAATATCGTGCGAACGCAGTTCTCTACGTAGGACTTCAGCTAAAGCCACGACACCATATTTAGAAACACAGTAGGGACCGAGCCCGACGTTTGGGACCAGGCCGGCAAATGACGCGGTAAACACCATGTGGCCGCCTTCGCCCTGCGCGATCATGCGCGGCACAAACACTTCAACGCCGTGTATGGGGCCCCACAGGTTCACCCGCAGGGTCCATTCCCAGTCACTATGCTTCATGTCAACAATCGGACCGCCAACCGCCACCCCAGCATTGTGAAACACAAGGTGCACGGCGCCCATTGAGTCGAAGGCGGTATCAGCCAGTCGTTGCATGGCCTTCAGGTCGCCGACATCACACACCACACCTTTGACCCTCGTCCCATTTGCAGACAGCTCAGCAATCGCCTGATCCAAGGCTGAGGCCTCCACATCTGCCAACACAAGCCGCGCGCCTCGGCCGGCAAGTACACGCGCAGTGGCCAGTCCAATCCCACTTGCTCCGCCGGTGATGACGGCGACTTTGTCCGTAAGTTGTTCCATTCTGCTTTAATCCCTCAATGCTTTTAGCCTGGTCTACTCTTCGATCAGGAGCCCTTCAATAAATCGTAAATCTACGGTCTTGGCATCAATAGCCAGAACCTCTTCGATCATATCTCGGGCGTGGCCGGCAAGCGTTTCAAGTGCGGCTTGTTCTTCGTGCGTGAACCGAATCTGTTCAGCGGCAAAGACAAGAAACGCGTTCCAGCGTTCTTCTAACAAGGCAGGCGTCAATTGCTCGTGCAAGGTTTCGAGTTCTTGACGTTTCAGCGCACGGACGTTGACCTGGCTTTCGAGGACCCAGCGGGCAAACGCCGTATTCCATAGCACGGCCAACGTGACACCCTCAGGCGCCTTTCCCTCGGGTAAGAGTTCCCACCGCTGTAGGACGACGAGCCACATCGGAATCTGGGCAAGCAAGGCTTGTACCTGTTTTATCTCAGACAACCGGCTAAAGCGTCGAGACACGATCTCGCCCGGGGTCTCCAGACCCATAAAGAAGACCGGCGTCCTCCTCCGAACCCCGGCAGCCGTCTCCCGAAACGGAGTATCGAGATAGCTTTCCCATTCCGGCAAACCTGTCTCATGCAACTGAGCGGCCATTTGGTTGGCCTGGTGCTGGAGACGTTGGATCAAACCCCGGCCCACTTGGAAAAACGGGCGGACTTGCGTCGACTGGAGCAGGTGTTGCGCTTCGCTCTCATTCTCTTTGGCACTAAAAGCCAGACCAATATTGACACAGTCATGCGCCATTTCTACACAGCGCCGAATTTCTCCAATTTCGCCCGTATCCCGTCCTTCCGCAGCCACAATAATATTGGTCAGATAGGCTAACTCCTGCCCGATCTGTTCGAGATATTCAGCGGGAAGGGCCGCCAAGATGCGGGAAAAAAACGAAGCAGGTTGTGACAAGAGGGCCAAGGCATGATCAGGCGGCGTCACGACCTCGTCCCCTGAGGCAAAATGCATCTGGAGTGCCGCACGTGTATACGGCTGCAAATGGACGGACTGTGGAGGGACAAAGCGAAAGAGATCCTGAGCTTCCTCATATGTCGGATAGCCATGGTCTTCCAGCCGGGCAGTTCGCCAGCGGAAGGCGGCCTCTTCAAGGCCGCTTTCGAGTTCAAACAGGCTGTTTTCAAGGACATAGAGATACATCCGGTAGTCCAACGCTCGTATACGCTCGATCAGCACGTGTAAAATCGGTTCCGGTTCGCCACGAAAACGGAGCAGATATTGATCGTCAAACGTGAAATATTCTGTATGGTCGAAATCCCGGTCATCTTCAATATCAACCTGGCGAACGACCTCGAAGTAGCGCTTCACCAACAGCACCAGCAGTTCAATGTCGGTGTGTAGAAACCATTCGGCGAGTTTGCTGCCGCCGCCTTCATCCAGCAGCAGCAGCCAATT